>CALZJE010000013.1 GCA_945787715.1 uncultured Ectothiorhodospiraceae bacterium
CGATCAAGCAGTAGCTCTGTTTAATGTAATTTTTAACTTCATCCCAATCACTTATATTCTCAACGATCATATCAATCCAACCATATTTTCCCAGATGTCTTGTGTATGAGAAACGATCATCGTATTCAATAATTTGCTCTGAATCAAAAATTTCAAGTTTGATACCAATGTATTTTTGACCACTCCCGTCAATTCCAAGACCGCAAAATAATTTTTTCCGCACACAATAATGTAGTCTCTTAGCTTTGTACTCTTCTGTCACTTCTGGCAACGATAGACAAATATTTCCTATTTTTTTGTGGACATCCATAGGGTTATTGTAGTGCTCTGAATGAAATATGCTGTAAGCTATAAAAAAAAGCGGTGTTTACCTACAATATAGTCAATAATTGTATTGGCGAGTTTAGGGGATTGCATATGTTTTTCAGAAAAAATGTCTTGAAGTGGTATTGTATAAGGATTGTCCAATAACGATACATAACAAAGCCGATAAACTAGGGCATTTTAAGACGAGGTTATATGTAAACAAGTTATTTTGGTAAAAAATATTATATATTGGAATTGTCAGAATAAGATTTTTATCAAAGCTGGAGAAGTAAGTGAAAGCATCAGTTTACATTGCAACTACTGTTGATGGATTTATAGCAAGACCGAACGGGGAATTGGATTGGTTACCTGGTAGTGATGGCGTTGTAGACCCTGAGCTGGGTGATGAAGATTTTGGCTTCAGTGAGTTTATGAACTCAATAGATGTTTTAGTGATGGGGAGAAATACATACGAACTCGTCATTTCCACTGGTCAATGGGCTTATGGTAAAACCAAGGTTATTGTATTAAGCAGTACACTTAAGGAAATTTCTGAGATCGTCTCAAATACTGTTTGCTTACGGTCATGTACTCCAATTGAGTTATATAATGAATTGAAAGAATCAGGCGCTCATCATTTGTATATTGATGGCGGCAAAACTATTCAAGGTTTTTTACGCGGTAATTTAATTAGTGAAATCACAATTACAAAAGTTCCTGTTCTTATCGGTGAAGGAATCCCGCTATTTGCAAATATACCCGAAGATATAAAATTGACTCACCTAAAAACTATTGCATACGAAAATGGGTTTGTTCAAAGTAAATATGAAGTAAACTGATGTAAAACGCTAGGCGTAATAATCATGATTCATGAAACAAGAAACAAGAAACAAGAAACAAGAAACAAGAAACAAGAAACAAGAAACAAGAAACAAGAAACAATAAATTAAGGAGATAAATATGAAAACTATGAATTGTAAACAACTTGGTGGTGCGTGTGAAAAAGAATTTCAGGCTAACACCTTTGAAGAAATTGCAGAATTAAGTAAATTGCATGGTATGGAAATGTTTCAAAAAAAAGATGGAGCACATCTAGATGCAATGAATAAAATACAAGAACTAATGAAAAAACCAGAAGCAATGAAAGAGTGGTTTGAAAGTAAGAAAAAAGAGTTTGAGGCATTACCTGAAGATTAAAAACACACACGGATGAACATTAAATCAATTCTGCATGGAACACTTGAAGGCGGGGTCAGAAGACCCGGAGACCATCGTGAAAATTCTCAATCATTTAGCGTTACCAACGAGAGCGCCGCCAAGAAAGCCGGCTAACTATCACAGCTTCCTTGTGCCCCAGAGGGTATTCGATCCTATTTGATTCACCCAGATCCAGTGTCATTTCCTTGAATATGTCTGCTGACATACTCTCCCATAGAAAATTAACCAAGCCAAGTTGATGAATAATTAATCACCAATGGTGGAGAATCTATCATTCATCATGCCGCAATGGACAAGTATTCAACAGGGATGTCGTTTTTTTTCTGCTAGAGCCCGAAAAAATACTTTCGATTTCTGGTCAAGAGGTGTCTAATGTTTCATATACCCATATATGCGCAGAAATTCAGTATGAGACAGCCAATCTGCATCAGCATTTGATCGTCGCTGAGGGGGCAGCCAGAAATGTGTGATCAGAAGAAATATACTGCATATAAATATCTAAATTTATTCTCGTCACATAGTGATGATCCTTTTAAATCTATTTCATCGCCCTTAAGGTAGCGATTGTAATTGTTTGCCCCTACTGTTGAGAATAGAGCTGATATCAGGCGTAGACAGTCATTAGATGACCGTAGTGTCTAGCCTCATAATCTAGCTACTTTACTGTGTGATTAAGGCAAGAACCATAGGCTTTAATTAACTCTAAACGCAAAATCTACGAGTTCTATCATGGATGATTTGGGGGTGTATATGGAAATATCTCAAACTAAACACAACGGTGCTTTACATTTTTTTTTACTCATATTGATCTTGCCAGTCAGTTTATTGATTGGCCTGGCACAAGCCAGTGAATTATCCCCCGTGCGGTTTGGTGTCCTTTCGATCGCACAGCCAGCGCGTATCTTTGCGGAATGGACGCCATTTGTGAAATACCTTGAAATGAAGCTTGACCGCCCAGCGGTTATCGTAGTTCCGAAAGGTTTTGCTAAAATGAAACAGGCGGTAGCCAATAAAGAAGTAGATATTTTTTACATCAATTCTTATGTCTTTTATCGTTTGATGCAGGACGGACAAGCATTGGCAGTTGGCCAAATGCAGAACATTGCTGGGAAAGTGGTGAGCCAGAGTGAGATTTTCGTTCGTACCGATAGCGGCATTGCCTCAGTTGGTGAACTTAAGGGCAAAAGCATAGCCTTTGTTAGCCTGATGGGAGCAGGCGGTTATCTTGCTCCACGTGCCTATCTCAAAAAACAGGGCGTGAATGTTTCCGAAGAAGTTGAGTCTATTTTCACTAATAATCTCTCAAGCTCACTACACCAGGTTCTATTGGGAACGGCAGATGCCGGAGCCATGTGTGGTGTTAACTATAGCCTTATGGCCAAAAAGATTGATAGCGGTGAACTGAAGGTTGTTGGTGTGAGTGATGACTATCCTGAAAATGTAATTGCTGCCAGGCACGATTTGGAGCCAGCATTAATTAAACGTCTTACTGATGTCATACTCAGCATGGCTCAAAACGAAAGAGGTAAACAACTACTTGATAATATGCACGATATGAAGATCCAGTCATTCGTTCCTTATCAGGAAAAAATAGAACAGATAACCCAGTCATTACTGGAGAGCGCAAACCTTGAGCCATAACCTGGGTACCCTATGAAGCTAATGCTCTTCCCACGTCTAGTGATCAGCCTGGGCATTATCTTATTTATTGCGCTTACTTTTTCTGGTTATTTACTGGTGACGGATTCAGAACAACGTTTTGAAAAGTCACAACGGAATGAAGCCAATACCCTGGTTCATTTTTTATCAGAGAGTAGCAAGGATGCCCTGGTAACCCAGGATTTTGAATCTCTCGAACGGTTTGTAGAATCAGTCGTTGATCATGAACCCTATAAATACGCCTACTTCGCAACGGCCAATGGTCAGATACTTGCGCATAGCGAGCCAGGAAAAGTCTCTCACTATACCGATCCAGTGGGTGAGCTTAGGGATTACCACAGTCGTATGCTCCTCACAGGAGGACAAGCCGTTACAGAGATCATTCACCCGGCACGTATAAATGAGCAGCATCTCGCCAACGCCCACGTAGGTTATGTTTACGATAATACGGCTTTTTTTCGCGAACAGGCGATAACCATAATCATGGTTCTGCTGTGTTCTCTTTTGTTAATGGGGATCGTTTTATTTGCCATCACGCGTTATATTGTTAGCCCACTGAGGCAGCTTACCGCCGTGATCTCACGCTCATCACTCAACACGACTGAAAATATCAAACCACATTTGTTAGGCCGTGGTGACGAGGTTGGACTATTAGCATATGCCTTTAACGAAATGCAATTAAGGCAACGTAATAGTTTTTCTGAGCAAAAAAAATCTCACGCTAGACTACAAGATAGTGAACACTATAACCGCATGTTGTTCGAGACCTCACCCATTGGGCTCGCATTATGCAACATGGATGGTAGGTTGGTGGATATCAATCCGGCCTTTGCCAACATTATTGGTCGAAGTATTGAGGAAACAAAACAATTGAGTTACTGGGAAATCACACCTGACGATTATGCCGAGGACGAGCAGCGACAACTAGAGTGTCTCAATAGAACGGGCCGCTATGGCCCCTATGAAAAAGAATATCTACACAAGGATGGTCATCGGGTGCCGGTGAGGTTGGTAGGGCAGATTATCGAGCGCAATGGTGATAAATATACCTGGTCTGGCGTGGAAGATATCAGCGCGGAAAAAGAGTCAGAAAAGGAATTGACCGAGTTTCGTAGTGCCTTGGATGCCTCTGAAGATAATATTTTTCTGATTGACCCTGTCACGATGCGCTTTATTAATTTTAATAGATCGGCCACGTCGGCCTTGGGTTATGAACGAAGTGAACTGCTTGCAATGGGCCCTGAAGATATCCAGTCGAATGTTTCCAAGGAAGATTTACAGGATACCTTTTCTTTATTGATAAACGGTGAACAAGATTTTGTTGACCTCGATACGCTGCATGCCCGTAAGGATGGGAGTAAATTCCCCGTTGAAGTACGTTTAAGCGCGTTACAGCTAGAAGATCAGGTCACCATTATTGCCGTGGCTCGAGACGTAACCGAGCGTAAACACGTTGAAGAAAAGTTGGGGCAGTCTGCTGCGGTGGTACAAAATACAGCGGAAGGCATCATCATAACGGATAAAGACAGTAGGATTATTTCCGTCAACCCGGCCTTTACTGAGATCACCGGTTATACTGAGGATGAGGCCATTGGCAAAACGCCGCGTATTCTCAAGTCCAGAA
Source organism: uncultured Ectothiorhodospiraceae bacterium (assembly GCA_945787715.1). Taxonomy (GTDB): domain Bacteria; phylum Pseudomonadota; class Gammaproteobacteria; order S012-40; family S012-40; genus CALZJE01. The sequence continues at coordinate 4,808 of CALZJE010000013.1, forward strand.
AACATGATCGTGAGTTTTATGCTGAGATGTGGAATCAGATTATCACGACAGGGCGATGGCAGGGTGAGTTGTGGGATAGAAAAAAGAGTGGAGCGGTGTTTCCTTCTTGGACAACAATCAGTGCCGTTGTCAATGACGATGATCAAGTCACTAATTATGTTGGCGTGTTTTCGGATATTTCTTCGCTTAAGCAGTCTGAAGACAAACTCGATTTTCTTGCCTACCATGATCCTTTAACCAATTTACCAAACCGCTTGTTGTTGTCTGATCGCCTAGATCATACAATACGCATGGCAAAACGTAATAACACGATGTTGGGTGTGTTATTTCTGGATTTAGATCGCTTTAAAAACGTCAATGATAGCCTCGGTCATTCGGTGGGTGATAAATTATTGGAGCAAGTGGCTATACGCCTTCAAGATGCTGTTCGTCAAGAAGATACAGTGGCCCGTTTGGGCGGAGACGAATTTGTTGTGTTGATTGAAGGTATTACCCATGCCAGCGATATTGTTGGATTGGCGAATAAATTACTATCCTCATTCAATGGCTCTTTTTATCTAAATGGCCATACGCTCTTTGTCACTCCAAGCATTGGTGCCAGTGTTTATCCTCAAGATGGTTCTGATTCTGAAACTTTAATTCGTAATGCCGATACGGCCATGTATCGCGCCAAGGATATGGGCAGAAATAACTGTTACTCGTATTCTTCAGAATTGACCGAAGAGGCAATGGAACGCCTGACCCTGGAAAGTGCTTTACGTAATGCACTCAAGCGCGATGAATTTGAGTTGAACTATCAACCACAGTTTGAACTAGCATCCAATAGACTGCTGGGAGTAGAGGCATTGATCAGATGGAATCACCCAAAGCGTGGTCAAATAATGCCAGATCGTTTCATTGCAGTGTCTGAAGAGTCAGGGTTGATTGTTGAAATAGGGTTGTGGGTGCTTAGAACAGCCTGTGAACAGATGCAGGCATGGCAGCAACAAGGTCTGGCACTTAATGTCATGGCGGTGAATGTGTCTGGGGTGCAGTTTCAACGTGGCGATATCGTCGATACGGTAGCGTCGGTGCTATCTGCATCAGGCCTGCCCCCGCGATGTCTGGAACTTGAGATAACAGAAAGTATTATTCTTAAACGACCTGAGCATGCTATTCACGCCTTGCATAAACTTAAGCAACTGGGTGTCAGTATTTCTATAGATGATTTTGGCACCGGTTACTCCTCACTTAGCCAGCTTAAACACTTACCTGTCGACAAGTTGAAGATTGATCAGTCGTTTGTGCGCGATATCCCAAATGATATAGATGATGAAGCAATCGCCTGTGCAGTAATTGCCTTAGGCCAAAGCATGAAGCTAAAAGTCATTGCAGAGGGGATTGAAACAGAGGCGCAGCGTGAGTTTTTAATATCACAGGGCTGCGAAGAGGGGCAGGGTTATTTATATAGTCGCCCAGTGTCAGTCGCCAGAATCGAGAAGCAGATATTGGCGGGGGATTTAATGTGTACATAGCGAAGCATCCGCTGTAGGTTGTTTTTTTTATGTTCTATAGGTGATGCTTTTCCCTCTATTTATATGGTCGCTGAAGTGGCCTAATGAACCCTGACACCGAGTTAAGAGTATAAACTATCTTGACGAGGTGAGAGATGACAACAGTAAAGAGAACGAGACGAAAATATACAGCTGATTTCAAGCGTGATGCGGTGGCACTGGTGACTGAGCTAGGATACAAGCCATCAGAAGCCGGTCGCAGCCTCAGAATCAAGAAGTCTTTAGAGAGTGATGAAAGCAGTTAAGTTATGCTTTCCCAACTCGGGTAGTTTATGTTTTCATGCATAGGCAAGCTAATCGAGTTTTTTGTAAGGAACCTCTGATTCCCCCATTGCCAAAGTCCATGATTACCTCGAAGAGATTTTTATAGTGAAGGGTAGATTATATGATGCTGCTTTCAAAAAGTGGCTGATATCGGGTGATTATGCCAGCAGACCGCCAGGAGAGGTGCATGGTCCGTTTACCACTGATGGTGAATGTATTGTTTTGGAAATATCTTATCCCAGTCAAGCTAATACAAGGCCAAGCTAAAGCTAGTCAAGATAATAAATGGAGGACCATGAGTATCAATTCTTGGGTATATAGATCAGTTTAGCCATGTCGATTCCATAGCCTTGAGCGTAGTCCACGCCAATTTCTTGTAATACTGATAGTATCTCATCATTCTCCACAAATTCTGCGATGGTCTCCATTCCCATGATGTGGGCAATACGCGTAATTATTTCAGGTTGGATTAGGGGTGTCGTGCCTGCATTACTGCATATATGACTTTCTTTAAATGCAATAGTGCAGGCACGAGGCCATTACTTACTCTGAAAAAACAATGAGTTACCTCGCAGATAAATGTATCGACAAGACCGTTATACCCTTTAATGTATCTGGCCAGGAGATAATAATCACCACAAGCATTGGCATCGCCATTCAGGACGAAAATACAGACAGCGCAGAGAGTCTCATGGAAAATGCGATTACTGCCATGCACAAGGCTAAGGAGAAAGGCCGTAACAGTTATTTATTCGAAGAGTTGGATCTGATGAGTGTTATGAAGATATATTCTAAATTATTTTCTGTTGTTGCCGAAATATAAAGGAATATGACATTTTTTATAAAATACAATTGGTTTTTCTGTAGTTAATAATTTAATTCTTTGCTTATTGGGAATATTCAATATGTACCTATCTAAACTAGCATCATTGTCGATCAAATCTAAACTCAATACGCTCAACATTTCGTTAATTCTTGTTCTTGTTGGCTGTATGACTTTTGCCCTATATAAGATGAACAGCATAGGGGAAGAGTTAGTTCAGATCGCAGAGAATGATATTCCGATGATGACTGTTGTGACTGATATTACAATAAACCAACTTGAGCAGGCTATCAGTTTTGAACATGCGCTGCGTTACGGTGGAAGATTGAAGGAAGAAGCGGATAGCAGTCAGCGCTTTGATGAAGCAGTTAATAGTTATATAAGTTTGAATAACCTGGTTGAAGAAAAAATTCGCCAAGGTGAAAAACTAGCCGAACACGGGCTTGCCGAAGCTCATACTGATGAAGAGCTAGCTGCGTTCAAACATGTAAATGACATACTTAAAAAAGTTGAAAAAGAGCACGCTGATTATGTTGATCATGCAATGCAGGTATTCAAATTGCTACGAGAAGGCAGTAACCGGGAAGCTTTAGTTGCCGCAGATAAAGTGGTAATTGAAGAAGCGAACATAGATCACGAACTGGAAAATTTGATGCATGAACTCTCCGAGTTTGTCGAGAAAGCAGCTTTAAAAGCTGAACATGATGAAAAATCAGCTTTCAATATATTGGTCGTTGTTACCATGGTTGCTGCAATTCTCGCTTTTCTAGTATCTTTTTTCGTCACACGAGCTATCACTAACGGTGTATCGGGTGCGATTAAATCAGCGAGAATTATCGCCAGTGGTGATCTCACACATGAAATTCAAGTTAAGCATCGGGATGATATTGGTGATTTAGAAAATGCCCTAGAGGCTATGCGCAATAATTTGCGAAATATGGCTTCCGAAATGAATAATTCATCTCACGAACTTTCCAGTGCAGCTACTGAGCTCTCTGTAGCTACTGAACAGACTAACCAAAGCATCAGTGAACAAATGTCACAAGTAGAGCAGGTTGCGACAGCAATTAGTGAAATGTCGGCTACTGTAACGGAAGTTGCAAAAAATGCTTCATCTACCGCCGACGCAGCGAATAAAGCGAATACAGATGCTGAGGAAGGACAAAATGTTGTACAAGGTACCATTGATTCTATCCAAGCACTTGCACTAGGTGTCGAAAATGCTGCTGCCGCAATAGAGCAGGTTGGTAATGACAGTGATTCAATCGGTAAAGTGGTAGATGTGATTAAGGAGATTGCTGAACAAACTAACTTGTTAGCGCTAAATGCTGCTATAGAAGCAGCACGCGCAGGTGAACAAGGTCGAGGCTTTGCGGTCGTGGCGGATGAAGTAAGAACTCTGGCTCAGCGTACCCAGGAATCCACCACTGAGATTGAAAGCATGATTAGCATTTTACAATCTGGAGCTAAAAATGCTGTTGTTGTTATGACACAAGGACGTGAGCAGGTCCAAGAAAGTGTTGAGCAAGCTATAAAAGCTGGTTCCTCCCTGGAAGGGATCACACATGCGGTTACTATTATTAATGATATGAATACTCAAATCGCTAGCGCAGCTGAAGAGCAGAGTAGCGTTTCGGAGGAAATAAATAGAAATATCATTGCTCTTAATCAGATGTCTTTACAAAATTCTGAAGCAGTTAATGAAACTACTACCGCAACAGAAAATGTTTCGCAAATGGCTGTACAACTACAAGATGTAATTAACCAATTTAAAATTTAGACAAAATACAATTAGCTTTATTCGGTGAATTTTTTAGAGGTGAAAAGTCTTACGAAAAAAGCGAAGGTCTATGCGCAAAACAAGATCCCAATTCGTGCGAGATAGGGTCTACCGGCAATGACAGTGTGACGACGATGAGATAAATCGAGCGACTTTGCGGTTTTTCGGTCAAGTATAAAATAGGTCACAGAATCAGTTGCCAGGCACTTCAAGGTTGATTCCAAAAACATAATGATTAGTCAACGCGGTAAAGTGAACGAAAATATACTACGATGGATTGTTATGTATTTGTCTCAAGAGACTTGTGGTCTCAAACTGTAAGAGATTGCGGAATTTTTAGGATTGAAACGAACAGGTAGTATTCCAACGACGATATCGAAACTTAAAGCTCGAATGATGTGTGATAGTAAGTTCTTCAAAATAGTAGGGAAGATAAAGAGAGAATGTGATACTTGACCCCTTTGTCTTTGTCTTTGTCTTTTATCTGCTTGACCCCTTTGTTAAGACCGAACCAACCGATGTTGCTGACCCCATTAGCCACACCCTTATCAAAACTAATTTTATGGAATTTAACCAGGGCTGCCATCTGCTATATTCAATGGTAAACCCCAATTCTGCTGCAGATTATATAAATATTGTGATGGTACGATATATGGACTATATTTAGTACTATATTGTTTTTGGAGTATTGTATGAAACTTAGTCAGTCCATAAAGCCTATTAGCTATCTAAAACAAAATACGGCAGAAGCCGTAAGAGAGGTATCTGAATCTCACAATCCAATGATAATAACTCAAAATGGTGAAGCAAAAGCTGTTTTAGTTGACATTTCGGAGTATGAGCAAACTCAGGAAACTCTCGCATTACTAAAAATGTTAGCCCAGTCAAAAGCAAGTTATCTTAATGGTGATCATAAATCTGCAAAAGAAGCATTCTCTGATATTAGAAAACAAATCAAGGCGCGTAACTCTTGAAGCGTTACAAAGTTCGCATCACAATTGATGCAGAAGAAGACCTCATTGATCTGTACGAATATATTGCTAAGAAAGACTGTGTTAAAAACGTAGATTATGTGCTAAGCGAAATTGAAAAATTGATTATATCTCTTGATGAAAACCCGTTAGGAGGGCACCCTCCTCCAGAATTGGATGAGAAAGGTATTAAAGATTATAAAGAAGTTCTTTTTAAACCGTATAGAATTATTTATGAAGTACTACGATCAGAAGTTGTAATATTATGTTGCTTAGATGGCAGGCGGGACATGCAATCGCTTCTTGAGCGGAGAATGTTGAGATAGAAGTCCATTAAGCAAGGAGAATGTGATAGATGACTCCAGTTTTAATATCTGCTGAAATTATGGATGCACGAAAAAAGACCTGACACTGATGCTCGCGAAGAAAGACCTGACACTGATACTCGGTGTGCTTATCTCAGGTGCCTATGGAGGCCACAGCAGAGATCGCCTGGGCCGGTATGGATCAGGGTTGGAATTGTGGATATGCAATCATGGATGAGATTTTTGTGGAGTTGCAGGCAAAAGGATGATGTGATGAACAATAAAAACGTCGTTGGTGTTCACTGGAGCTTCTGGGTAATTAGTGCAATCGCGCTGATTTGGAATGTTATGGGCGGCATAAATTTCTTCGTGCAGATGAATGCAGACGCGCTTGCTGCAATGCCTGAGTCGCATCGCGCGATCATCGAAGGCCGACCCGCATGGGCCACCGGAGGGTTTGCGATAGCCGTTTTCGGCGGCGCACTTGGCTGCCTTCTGCTTCTGCTCAGGAAGTCGGCTGCGTACTATATGTTTATCGTGTCACTACTTGGCGTGATTGTGACAATGACCCATACCCTTGGCATTGCCAGTTCGACAATCGACTTCAATCTCTTCGAGATCTTGATGATGATTATGATGCCGCTGGTGGTGGCGGCGTTTTTGATCTGGTATTCGAAGTGGGTCGAGAGCAAGGGTTGGATCAGCTAGGAACAAACGGTATGTATTTAATGATGACACTTCAACGCATCGTTCAATATCACCGGAGCGACTGCGAAAATGGGAGCTAAAACAAGCGCAATAGAGCAGGCCGGGTACCATTTTTGTGGCGCCATTTTTATTAATACATTTGTTAGAGCGTTTTGGTGTAGTCTATACGTCGCCAAAAACAGTAGCCAATGCTAGATTATGGATATAGAGAGATATAATGCTTGTTGATAAAATAAAAAACAGAGAAAGTGGGATTATGGTCTACGGAATTACTCCCCCTAAGAAAGGAACTAGTCTAGAGAAAATAGAAGAAATTTCTGAGCGGCAAATAGAAAGACTGCAATCGCTCAAAATTGATGGATTAATTCTTTACGACATTCAAGATGAAAAGTCTCGAACTTCTGAGGAGCGCCCATTCCCATTTATGGAAACATTAGATTCTTTCGCTTATAGCGAGAAATATTTGCGACCATTAACCATTCCAAAGATTATTTACAGATCTGTCGGAAAATATAGCCCAGCAGAGTTGTCACAATTTCTCACCAGTGCTTCACCAGATGAAAATTTGACAGTATTTGTTGGTGCCTCTTCGAAATCTCAAGAAATTACCATGTTCATGAATGATGCTTACAAACTAAAAGCAGAAACAAACACTGACTTACTTTTAGGTGGCGTCACAATTCCAGAACGACATCAAAGCAAAGGCGACGAACATATTAGAGTATTTGACAAAATTTCCCAAGGTTGCTCATTTTTCGTGTCACAAGGCGTCTACGATGTTAATGCATCAAAGAATTTTTTGTCGGATTACTACTACTATGGACAAGAACATAATATTCCACTCGCTCCCATACTGTTTACCCTGACCCCTTGCGGCTCAGTCAAAACACTTCAATTTATGAAATGGTTAGGAATTAGTATTCCCAAATGGTTGGAGAATGAACTTACGCATTCACATGACATACTTGAAAAGTCTGTTGATTTCTCCGAGCAAAGCTGGTTGGAGTTAAAAAGTTTTGCTGATGGAAAAGGAATACCAATTGGATGTAATATTGAAAGTGTTGCAATTCGAAAAGTGGAAGTTGATGCGTCGATTGAACTGTTGCGAAGGGTAAGTTAATAGCTCGGAACACGTAATAGTTATGGATAATATTGAGCTGGGTCGCTGTGAATCAACTGGTCACAGCCTCACTAAATATGCTGAGGTTTAGATGGAGTATCTAGCTATGCTATCAACAAAGCAAAAATCAAAAATTAAATCTGAAGTCGAACAAGCAGCAACAACACACTTAAACGCTAAAGACCTAGATACAGCATTAAATCATTTTACAGTTGATGTAGTTGCAGTTAGCAATACTACTGTATTTTCATCACGTGACGCACTCGCAGCTGATATAAGCAAATATTATAAAACTTTAAAAAGCGTAAACTACGCATCATGGGAAGATATCCATATAAATGTAATATGTGATAATGCAGCTACCTTTACAGCTAAATTCAATTATGGATTTACTAGTGCCGATGATCAACGCACAGATCTAAAAGGAGTGTGGACAGCTTTGTTTGTCATCGAAAGTGGAATCTGGAAAATACGTTTACGACATGAATCATTTGAGTAAAACTAATCGCTTTAATTGATGCTACACGATCACCATGAGCAACACCCTGGCTGCTTAGAAAAAGGTCTATGGAGATAAGGCTATGGCTGATTATACTATTGTTACTGTTGATTACTCCAACGTAGAAAAGCTTGGTTTTTTCTGTGTGAAGAATAAAAAACATCCCGGTTATATTGCTAAACGATTATGGTTGCAGCAACGTTTTGAAGAAGGGATGAGAGTTAAATTGGTCTTGACTAACGATGGTAAACAAGCCGGTTTTTTAGAATACATTCCAGGCGAATACACTTGGCGGGTTGTGAATGCACCAAACTATCTCGTCATCCATTGCATCTGGGTTGCATCAAATAAATTCCCATTTAAAGGCATGGCATCTGCATTATTGACGAATTGTATAGAAGATGCTGAATCAAGCGGTAAAGATGGTGTTGCAGTAGTCACTAGCGATGGCAGTTGGATGGCGAGTAAGGAAGTATTTGTTAAAAACGGCTTTGAGCCAGTGGATGAAGCTGATCCACATTTTCAATTATTGATAAAACGGATAAAGAAAGGCCCGCCACCATTTTTCCCTAAAAATTGGGATGAACGCCTAATGCAGTATCGTGGTCTGCAACTAATCTACACTAACCAATGCCCTTATATCGGCAAAGCTATAGTGGAATTACCTCCCGTCGCAAAGGAACACGGTATTCAACTTAAGTTGATAGAACTGAATAATGCTGCTGAAGCTCGTGAAAAAATGCCGACTCCTTACGGCACGATTAGCCTGGTACACAATGGTCAACTCCTAGCTGATCATCCGATTAGCGCAACTCGATTTAAGAACATTTTAGAAAAAGAATTATAAAGAATGGAGGGTTTGGTTATAGAAAAATCATGATAAAGAGCCTGAGCTTTGGCTAGTGTCTTACAAAGTGAAAACCCATAAAAAATCCATAAAATACGAAGAGGCTGTTGAAGAAGCATTATGTTATGGCTGGATAGATTCTATTGTTAAAAGAATTGACGATGAAAAGCACATGCAAAAATATACACCAAGAAAGGATAATAGTAATTGGTCTGCCAGTAATAAAGAAAGAGTCAAAAAGTTGATAAACAAAGGCTCTATGACAGAGGCTGGTTTAAGGAAAATTGAAGCCGCGAAACAAAATGGTTCCTGGGACAAGTTAGATAGTGTCGATATGCACCATACCTCAATCAGGTTCGGTTAAACCAACAACCAACAACCAACAACCAACCGTTTGAACTTAAACGTACAAACTTGAAATTAAAGCCTAATGATCTATACTTTAATTAGTGAATCCCATTATTATTTTTATAGGCTATTAGAGCATGTACTGAACTTTTCTAAAGAAAAATTTGAAATAACTTAGTAGGAGAGTCAAATGTTTTTATCGACCAAATATAAGATTGCTGTTTTAATATTGAGTATATTTGCAATTGTATCTTGCGGTGGGGGATCATCTAACGGTGATGATACATCAACATTAAACATTAGTGCACCATTAGCTGGTAATGTTAAAGATGTTACTATTAATGCGAATGTTCCTACAGATATTAAATTCGTTTACGATTTACCTATCAATACCTCCCCAGCGCTTACTGGTTTAGAAATTGACTTGAATAAAACATTGAGTACAGCAAGTGTACGTTTACCTGGTTCATCGAGTAATAAGGCGTCCACAGATAGTACTAACAGTAAACGCGATAAAATTTCAGCGCGTGCTACAGAAACAGTGACAATGAGAATATATATTGCCTCAGCAGCTGAAGAAAGTACGGTTTGTACTAGTGGAGAGGAATTTGGTCCATTTGAAATTTCTGTCAGTGATGGCAATCAGCTGGATTCTGTCAGTCCGGATTCTAGTACGGCAAGTCAGTCGTCCTTAAGTATAATCAATACAGGCTCTGTTTCACTTTGTCTGCGCATTGATTCGCCTGTGGAAGCAGTACTTGATATAGACGAGTTAGCAGGCGAAGCAACAAGATGTGACACCGACGCGGCAGATATTGATGGAGTTTATATCGGCACTTTTACCTGTAGAAATACAGGTTGTAGTGATAATGTTGATCAGGACATTACTATGAATATTACACAAAATGGATACAGTGCCAGTTATAGCAGTGGAGAAGCAAGCTATGACGGTACAGTTTGTGGAAACGTATTTCGTCATAACGGTGGTGTATCTGGTTCCTATACAGAAAGTGGCACTTTAACCTTTAGTGCCGATGGAAAAACAGCAAGTAAAACATCTTCCTGGAAAAGCATTGATGGCTCTTGTAGTGGTACTTGTAGCGATAATTTAAGAAAATATGAAGTAGGTGAATTTTCAGATGAGAATTTCTAAATTGAGGTGTCAAAGAATCCTGTATTGTTAATGATGACTGCATCATGAAAATATTGAGTTCGAATAGGCCTTAGTTACTTCTCATTGGAATTGTCATCATCTACATGAGCCCCATCTGGTGCAACCAAGTTATAGTTCTTAATCATACGCCGCAATCTAGGCCGAGATATTTTCAAAATGTCACAAGTTTGTCCTCGATGCCAATTGGTTGCATCCAACACCCTTTTTACATGTAGTTTTTCTACGTCGTCAAGTGATAACCGGGCTAAATCCTGATAGGAAGTGCCTTCTTTTTTTTCCTCGGCAACTGCACAAACATCGCCAACCAGATCGAGAGTGATAGTATTATTTGGGCAAAGAGCAACAGCTTTTGCCAATACATTTTCCATCTCTCGTACATTCCCTGGCCAGTCATAGTTTTGAAAACAGCTTAAAACATCTTCCGTTACATGCGTTACATTTCGATGTATTTGCATATTTATCCTGTGCAGCAACACTTGTATTAGATCAAGAATGTCTTCCTTCCTTTCTCGGAGTGGTGGTAGTGAAATCGTTACGACTTTTAAGCGATAATACAAATCTTCTCTAAATGTCCCTGCAATTACTTTCTCTGGTAGGTTAACATTTGTTGCTGCAATAACACGAGCGTTGGTTTTTTGTGACTGCTTGCTTCCCAGAGGGGTAAATTCTTTCTCTTGTAAAACTCGCAGTAGTTTTGCTTGTGTAGTTAAACTTAACTCGCCTAGTTCATCGAGAAAAATTGTTCCGTTCTCGGCAAGGGCAAATTTGCCAAGTTGTTTTGTCACAGCACCAGTGAATGCACCTTTTTCATGGCCAAACATATCGGATTCTAAAAGCGTTTCGACCAGTGCGGCGCAATTAATGGCAACGAATGGTCCATTGCAATTATTACCTGACTGATGAATAGCACGAGCGACGAGTTCTTTTCCTGTTCCGCTATCACCATTGATTAAAACAGTCACTGGGCTAGATGCAACAAGCCCGATAGTTTTAAATACTTCTTTCATCGCTCGGCTTCTGCCAATCATCGTATAGGGAGTGTTTAGCTTTATATTGCCATTTATTGTGTTTATAACGTTTTTGTTCAATCGTGAGAATATTCGATCTACGCAATCGTTTAGCTCATCAATATCGATGGGTTTGTGAATATAATCTTCAGCGCCATTTTGCATAGCTTGTATGGTGGTTTCCATGTCATGGAAGGCTGTAATCATAATGACGTGAACATCTGGATTGAGCGATTTAAATTCTGGTAGTGCTTCTAGTCCTGATTTACCCGGCATTTGAATATCGCAAATAATTAGATCGGGATTTAATTTTTTTAAAATTTCTAATCCGTCATTAACACCGTATGCAATTTCCACAGTGTATCCCAGGCTTTGTAGATGAAACTGCAGTGTTCGACAGTTCGCTACATCGTCATCAATAACGAGTATTTTCCCTTTTAATGGTTTTTTATTATCTTTGATAAGTCGTAAGGTGGAATTTTTTTGCATCACTAAAAGCCTTGCACGGTTGGGTTCGTTGGTAAAATAACCTGACTACAGGTGCCGCTACCATTTCCATCTTTAAATAGTCTGACAGTGCCATTATGTTGATCGATAATTCGTTTGACAATAGGCAGACCAAGTCCTGTTCCTTTGGCACGCGTTGTATAAAATGGGTCAAAAAACTTTTCTTCCTGTGAAGAATCAATCCCTGGACCATTATCAATAATATCGATTTGAATTTTGGGTGTTGAGTTCATAAAAACTACCGATGATTTCACTATGATCAAGGGCGTTTTATCAATATCTGTTGCTGCATGAATTGCATTGGAGATCAAGTTGCTGAAAACTTGGCAGAGCTTATTTGGATCTGCATACATTCGTGGTAGATTTTTTTGGTACTCCTTAACGATGTTCACTCTGTAATCACGAATGACTTTCTGAAGCGTATTTGTTGCTCTGTCTAATACATCGTTAACACATAACCAATCGGGTTGAATAGCGTCAGGTTTGGAGTACTGTAGCAGGTCTGCCAGTATGGCTTCCATGTATCTTACTTGATCGAGAGATAGCTCAGATATTTCAGAAATACCATCAGGATATGTTTCAGCGGTATTCTTGCTGAGGATTTGTAGCGTCATTTTAATTGATGATAATGGATTGCGAAGATCGTGTGCAATCATACTTGCCATTTGTCCCATAGCCGCCAGTGTTTGTGTTCTTGCAATTTCTTTGTTTCGTTCGTCAACTTCTTTTTCAAGTCGCTTTTGTTCAGTAATGTCATGTCCTATGCTTGTGAGAGTTATGACTTTTCCGAGAGGATTGGTGGATAATGTATTATTCCAGGAAATATAACGAATTTCGTTGTCGATGGTGTGGATGCAAGCTTCTGTTGAAACCGGAGGTGTTATCCCAGATACAATATTTTTAAAAAGTATTCGTTCTTTATAACGGATTCTAGAATCAATGAATTTATCAAACCAGTTTTTTCCTATAACTTGATCTTCCTCTGCGTGTAAGAGTTCTAATAAATGAGGATTGCAAAAAAGTATTACTCCATCTGTGTCTAGTCGAATAACAGGTAGCTTAATATTTTTTAATGTAGTTATAAATCGCCGCTCATAGTCTGAGTGTTCTTTAATTGTGCGGCGTCTGATAGAGCTTTGGGCGAGGAAATAAGAAATAACAACAATTAGCGAAAGTAGAATGGCGTAGGGCAGCCAATGGTCATAATAAAATTGTTTTATTTGACTGTTTAAAATCGATGGAGAGATGCGAGAGACTAACTTCCATCCCTTACTCGAAAAATTATTGGTCTCAGTATTGACTGATGTTATGTTATCTTTTCCCTGCTCTGAATAGAATCCCAGGATGGAAATATTTGGATATACGGTTTCAAATGTGAACATGCCGCTGTCAATGAAGAAGCTACCATTATCTTTTGCGGAAATGATTCTCCATGCTGATGGGAATGCAAGTGCAAAAGAATTTTCACTGTTGGTTAGGAAGTTTTTTCGTTCGTCTTGAAAAGGGCTTCCCAACCAGTTGCCTTGAGCGTTTATCATGCTTATATGGGTTGAAATCTCAATGGCAGCTTGATAAAGAATATGGATAATTTCACTACCTCTATAGTCAAATAAGAGTACACCTTGTTTTCCTTTTGATGCAAAAAGAGGAGTAGCAAATTGGATGATTGAATCACCTGTCTCATTTTCTTCAAAATGAGACAGGTAGACGCCTCCAATCTCCATGTCAAAAGTTTCGTTGAAGTACTTTTCGGTTTTCCTGTTTTGTAATTTTTGTTTCTCTACTATGTAAGGATCCCCGTCATCAATGTTAACGCGAATTAATTCTTTTCCATCGTCTGCCAAAATGGCAATCTGGTCATAAACGTTCTTTTTCTCGCTAAAGTAAAGGATTTCTTGTGCAACCATGAGTCGAGCTCGCTCATCATCAACATCATCTAATAGATCCCATATCTCGTTTAACCGTGATAGAAATATTAAGTCTGAAAGCACATTATGCATTTCGCCCGCAATGGTTTTTTTAGCTATTTTAACTTGCTGGGTCTCGTTATTTTTAAGGCTGCCACGAAATATTTTTAAGTCAGCATAATATTCAATGGCGATGAAGGAGAGCACCAATAAAAATAGAGGTATAAAAAATACAAAGAAGCGGTTTAATACTTCCGAAGAGCTAGGCTCTTTAATGTCGGCGCTATTTGCCATAGAGAAATAATTTGTTACTTGTAGTTGTTGTATAGAAGATACATATTATACCAAGCAAATTATATATTACAGAAGAGACTCTTTATTATTTGCATAATTTCTTTTTTGCTAGCGGTTGCTCAGAGTATGGGAGCCTCTTGGTTTTTACTCCTGCAAACCCAGTACTCTCACCATTTTATATGGTGGTTTCTTCAAGGGGGGGGTGAATTAGATTTATTGATCATTTCAGGCTAATAGCTGTTGCCATTTAGCTATACGGATATAGGGGTGATAGTGGGGATGGACGTGGTAGATTGCATCAGCAACCTGCAATCGAAATTACTATTAGTTAGTAAGCGCTTTTTCCTAGCTTTAATCGACAGAATCAATTACCGAGCAGGCTTTCTGTTCTCAGACATCCTCCTTGTAATTATCCAATCTGTGTTTTATCTAATGTCAAGATGAAGTGCTGAGTAATACTTGTCCACAGTTAAATAATTTGGGCAATTGGTAATGGTGAACTGATATAAAATTTACCCAGCGGAAAAATTGAGTGCGTTGTTACACGAATAATTAATGGCGAACATTCGTTATTTAAAAAAAGCCGGGCAAGGGAGGCCCGGCAGGTTCTAGGGGTACTTCAGGGTAACAGTTAAAGTGCAGGTTGAATGCCAATTTAAGTCATGAGTAAAATGTTCTTCAATATGATTGTTAAGTGAATGAATATATGAGTGTTTAGTTGAAATATCTAAATTTGGAAATATTTATAATGTAAATGCTGAGGGGATTTATTTAATCATATTGTTAAATAATACAATTTCGAATTGAACATAGTGTTCAGCTTGTAGGATGGGTAAGTTATTTTCACTTGGTTAATTTCAGATCAAATTGAAGAGTTAATTAGCAACCAGACTTTCTCAAACGATTTTGTTATGGGAGTGGATAGAGTGATTAACAAGCATGTAAAAACTTAAATGGGTTACAGATTTACATTTATGAATAAAAGTGCGAAAGTTGGGGGTCAAAAACACAAAAAAAATATAAAAATCAACTTAATATAAGGGATTTACGTAAATTATGGTTATCCAAGTACGGTTCTTGATTCTGCTGTTATTTTCACTATTTTCATTTTCAAATGTCCAAGCAGCAGATCTGACATGGGCTAGCAAAGCAGTCGTTAAATTATTTGCAACTCAGCAGAGTTGGAGTGTGGGTCAGCCTTGGTCAAAAAATCGCTCGAAACAGGCAACTTGCAGTGCATTTTTCATTAAACAAGGTATTTTAACAAATGCACATTGTGTAGCCGATGCAACTTATATTGAAATGGAAATACCCGACCTGGCAAATAAGGTAGAAGTGCAAACCGTTGCGATTAACCATCAAGTCGATTTGGCTTTGTTAAAGCCGGTAAAAGAAAACCCCGACTTGAATTCAAAGGTAATCGAGTTCGGAGAATTACCAGATTTGCGAGATAAGGTGGTTACTGTTGGTTATCCGATGGGCGCGCGCCAAGTTTCATATACGGAAGGTGTTGTTTCTCGTATCGACGTGATGCGCTATATTCATAGTAATATCCATGCGCCTCTTGTGCAAACTGATGCAACAATTAATTTAGGCAATTCTGGCGGGCCGGTATTTTCTGATAAAACGGGAGATTGCTTGGGTGTCGCGACTCAGAAACTTACTTCAGCGGAGGGTATGGGATTTTTTATTCCCACCCCAATTATCAGCCAATTCCTTGATGATTTAGAAGATGGGGAAATTGATGGAATTCCCTCTTTGAGTGCATTATTTCAAACACTAGAAAATCCTGCCGCACGAGAACAGCTTAAGTTGAAGGGAGATCAAAGCGGTATTCGGGTGCGAAATATTGCTGTTGAGGGTACGTTGGATGGCGTGCTTCAAGAAAACGATGTTATTCTCGAAGTAGAAGGGCATACGGTTTTGAATGATGGACGTGTCCCTTTCAAAAAAGCAGGAAGAATTTGGTTAGGTTATCACGTTGCTAAGAAGCAGGTGGGTGATCAAATAAATTTGAAAATCTCTCGTGATGGCGAAATAAAAGAGATAGATGTCACACTAAAGCCTTATCGATTAACAGTTGTTCCTCGTCAACCTCTCTATGACAAACAAACCCCTTATTTTGTGGCAGGCGGCTTGCTCTTTATTGCAGTCGAGCAGCGTTATTTGTGGGGCTGGGGAAGAAATTGGAAATCTGCACTGCCCACAAGCTTGAAGGCGAATTTAGGCAAACTCTATGGGAGTGATGGACTTGAACAATTAGTGGTGATCAGCGAAGTGTTCGATGCTTCAGTTAACAAAGGTTACAGTGGTGAAATCGAGAATATTCGGGTTGTTAAAATTAATGATAAAGAAATTAAAAAACTCAAAGATGCTGAAGATGCGATAAAAGAAAATAAAGAGACATTCCATATTATCGAGCTTGAAGGAAGTATCAGGATTGTATTAGCTCGGGATGAAGCTGAAATGCAAGATGAAATTATCCGCCAACGATATGATATTCAATAAATGCACTTGCAGCTACGAATTTGAACTGTTTATTTAGAAGGTTGACGAATGTTAAAGAAAACCCAATATACTAATGTTAAGGTGCTAACGAAATAAGGATTCAACATAAATACAAGTGTATTATTTTGTTAGAATTATTAGGATGGTTAACTGGAATGTATTTTGTTGTGAGAACGTGGTAGCGACATTCAAACCCTCACCAATCATTTTGTTGATAAATATCATGTCTTATATGATCTGCCTGACAAGTACCTAGATCTAGATTCAATAATAGAATTTAAAAAATGTAGCTGGCCAGGAAATGTTGCGAGTTGGAATACTATTTACATCAAGAATTTATCATCTCAGATAAAGTTTAAGCTATGTACTTACCCCTCCAGATTTAGTATTAGAAAACCTACAGTGCATTATACATCTACAATGCATGGTGAAGGTAACTCGCTAGGTATGTGGGCGCCTGTTGTGGGTATTTCAACTGTTACTGTGGAAATTCCGCATGGAGACATCAAGGCTCGTAAACGAATACATGACTTAATGCTCACAATGATGTTCTACAAAATGTTTTTTGGCTGATCCTGGTGCACCGCCTTAACGCTGACATCAAATTTGAGGTGGGATATACACAGCGTATTTCATTTCTAAGATAGAACTTATGACATAAATCAGAGAGCAAAAATTATTTTCACGTGATTCATCATATCCTGGATTTAACATAGCCACGACCTTATTTTACATAAATAGGTGATGCAGCTATATCGATGTTTTTGATGAAGAAATGACTATGCTACAGTATTGAAAGGATGATCAGTTAAGGTTGTTTTTTGAATAATGAAAGTTTTATTTGCTCTGAAAATTAGTGAAAATAAAAAGACAGAAAGAAATATATTATGATTAGCCGGTATACTGACTTGGCTGCTGTCCAGCTATGTTCAGGCTTCGATGACGCTTTTTCCTGAGCAGGAATCAGCAACAACGCAATCGGCCTGACTTTTGATTTAACTCCTGTGGTCCCCGGTTTACGTTTTTAAACGATCAAACACAGGTTAATATAATTAACGATAGAAATTTTGACAAATTGACTTCGGTTATCTAAATAAATATTTATATCGAATTACTAGGGTTAAACATATAACAAGGAGAGCTAAATGTTAGAATTACATCCTACTTGCGAGAATTTCAATAAAGTATTGCCAGCAGATTCTACAGAGGCAACGATTTATTCGTTCGAGCGCACGTATTTACTTCATGTGAATTCGACAACTACTCCTGCGTTGTTCTAACTACTCCTGCGTTGTTCTAACTACGGCCACCCTTAGGCCATCCGTTTTACCGATTGTTCTCGCCTTGCTCCACAAATACTATTGTTATTGATCCCGATATTACTTCCCAGGCAAGGAAATACACACAAAATTTATTAATAATTAACCGTAAAACTTTGAACTATAATTGTAGGAAGAGGGCTATTTTCTATTGCTGAAAAATAGTGGACAAAATTATGTTGGGTTTAGCAAGTATGTCAAAAGCTTCAAGTTTTTTGTGTAGTGTCGTGCCAACCAATAGCGCTAAAAAGAAACAGCAAAGAAGAGCTGTAAAATCCGGGCTGCCGCTCTATTTACTAAAACCAATAAAAAATAATACCAGTCAAAAAACAGACAGTGTGTAGTTTGAGCAAAAGAGGGAATAGTATACTAATATAGTACAAACACATGGTGTAAATACCCACGAATCTGAAGCTGATAGAATAGCCGATGCTTTTGTGCAGCTGACATAGTATGAGTATTTTTGAAAAGAGAAATATTGTTGAAGGAGGAAAGAAGATGTCATTTAAATGTGAACTTATAGATCTAGTTTCCCAACCTACGCTATCAATTCGTATGAGAACATCTGTAGAGGAATTGCCGCAGGTTTTTGGTAAAGGATATGGCGAGATAGCGCAGTATTTAGAGGAGCTTCAGGAGCAGCCTGTAGGGCCACCATTTGCTATATATTACAATATGGATATGCAAAACTTAGATGTGGAATTTGGCTTTCCTATTCCTATGAATCTGAAGGGAAAAAATAATATACAGATTAGTGAAACGCCGAGTGGGAAATCTGTATCCTGTATTCATGTTGGCCCCTACAGCGATGTGGATGCTGCCTACAATGCGCTTTTTCAATGGATCAAAGACGGTGGCTATAAAGCAACCGGAGTAACATACGAAGTGTATTTAAATGATCCTGATGAAACACCTCCGGAAAAATTAGAGACTCAAATCTTTTTGCTAGTCGAGGGTGGATAGAATAGAAATTGAATAAGAGGTGAAAAATGGAAATTAGTAGACTGTCATCGGCTTTCACCACAAGCAAGGTTGACGAAAGCCGTGATTTCTATGTTAAATATTTTGGGGCTAAGGTTATTTTTGATTGTGGCTGGTATATTAACCTGCAATTCGGTAGTGAATCATCAACACTTCAATTCATGTCACCTCAACAACCTGAGCAGCAACTCAGTAATGGTGCCGGTCTAATGTACAACTTTGCAGTTGTTGATGTTGATACAGAATATAGGAGGTTAACAAATGCTGGGTTAATCGCGGTAGTCCCACTTGAGAATCATCCATGGGGGGATAGAGGTTTTGCAATACAAGATCCAAATGGCATATCGCTGTACATATACAGCGACCGTGAACCTAGTGAAGAATTTAGGCAATACTTTAATAACTCTTAGTGTTCGCTGCTTAATGCGGAGCTTGTAATAAGGCAAAAGAGGTAAGATTATGAAAGTGATCGATCTGGAATCAGAACACTACGATACCTACTTTAAATGTCTTGAAGACTGGTCAGACGAAATGAAAGAGGCAGGAAATCATAAGGCTTGCTGGTACCACAAGTATAAAGAAAAAGGATTGCGAGTCAAAGTTGTTCTCGATGAAGAAAACATAGTAACAGGGATGATTCAATATTTGCCGATAGAAGAATCATTTATCGATGGAGAAAACCTTTATTTCATTTTATGTATTTGGGTGCATGGTGATAAAGAAGGTATCGGTGATCGTCAAGGCAAGGGTATGGGAGAAGCACTCTTAGATGCTGCTGAAAATGATGCGAAAAACAAGGGCGCGAAGGGAATGGCAGCTTGGGGATTATGGCTACCATTTTGGATGAAAGCATCCTGGTTTAAAAAACATGGATATAAAAAAGCGGATAGGGATTCTATCAGTCTGTTGGTGTGGAAACCGTTTTCAGCTGATGCTAGTCCTCCTCGTTGGATTCATCAGAAAAAAGATGTCTCAAGAATTCCAGGTAAAGTAGCGGTGACTGCATTTATTAATGGTTGGTGTCCCGCTCAAAATGTGGTTTTCGAAAGGGCGAAAAGAGCAAGTGCTGAGTTCGGTGACAAGGTGGTATTTGAAAGTATAGACACGTCCGATCGAGATGTGTTTTTGGAATGGGGGATTTCTGATGGAATATTCATTGATGGAAAGCAGATATCTTATGGACCTCCATTACCTTATGAAAAATTTATTAAGTTGATATCTAAGAAAGTGAAAAAGCTGCTACCATAGACTTGGTACTGGTAATTAAAGATTCACTTATTCAGGCTCCTTTCAATATAGTGTTTTGAAGGATATATTTGCCGCGCTTATTTCTTCAAATCTGAAATTGAATTGCATTTGAAGTTGGAATCTAGGAGAATGGTTGATAATACAATTATGCAGGCCAGGCACCTTTCTTTACAAGAATAAGTTGGTGATGTTATTGCTTGATATCGAATAAAACTGGATTCATGTATGTCCACTCTAGATTTCGCGATTGCTTCCTAAAAGTGATATCCTTTGTCACACCGTTACATCACTAGAAATTTAACACTATGAATATCCGATTTGAACAACCTGACGATATTGAGAAAATTAGAAAGGTTAACCTTGAAGCTTTTGAAACAGACACAGAAGCAAACTTAGTAGACGTATTGCGAAATACTGGCATTGAACTGATTTCCCTATTAGCTGAAGAAAAAGGTGAAGTTATTGGTCATATTCTATTTAGTCCGGTTGCGATAGACGGGGATTACCGGGTTAAGATAATGGGGCTGGCGCCTATGGCTGTATTACCTAGTTGGCAAAGGAAAGGTGTAGGTACCCAACTGGTAATACAAGGATTAGAAGCGTGCGAAAAAGCCGGGTATGAATTTGTTGTGGTACTTGGACATCCTGATTATTACCCGCGGTTTGGTTTTGTGCCATCAGTGGCTTATGGAATCAAATCTGAATATGATGTTCCACCAGAAGTTTTTATGGTGAAGGAGTTGAAGAAAGATGTTTTAAACGACATAAAGGGAATTGTAAAATACCATCAGGTCTTCAATGAAGTATAGTTTTATTACTATGTAGCAAGTAAAGATGTTGCGTTAGTGACGTCAGTTAATCCAAAACGTTAAGTCCCCATCATCGGTTCAAGTGGATTGTCGCCTAAAAGTAACACAAATCCAAAGTTTTACAATTGGCCAGGAGCGCGTAAATCATGGATTAGCACTAAGTTGTTGTTTCCCCATTTGTTTAAATGTGTTGGCGCATAGTTTGCCATAAGAAGAAGTTCACACATGTGAATTATTATTTTTAACAAGGATGGAGAAAATTACGATGAACAAAAATATGATGTTTGCTTTAGTGCTACTAATGATGAATGGTGCTGTGCTTGCTGGTGAAGATTCTTCACACGCGATGGATAAAGGATTTGAAAAAATGGATGTTAATAATGATAGTGTATTGACTCCAGAAGAAGCTGCTTCAAATCCCTCTCTGTCGCAGCGATTTGCTAGTGTGGATGCAGATAATAGCGGGAGCATCGATAAAAGCGAATACCAGTTTTTTAGTGCATTAACTGAAGCTGATTAATTCCATTATAAACAGTTACTAAAACAACTACTAAATTAGTTATGCCAGATCCGTTAACCAGATCCATTGGCACTGGTTAACGGAATCTCAGTCGTTGGTATATGGGAGGGCATGCTGTGTGATGGTTGCGCGCTCAATTAATCCGGAACAATCCGTTGATCCACGGGTTGGAACACAATACTTTGGTTCGCTTGGCTATATTAAAAAAGTTTGAATCACTACCCAGGTGATTGCACATTATTTCATTGATAATGTACACCTGCATCCGTCTAGCTCCTGCATTCATACAGTCGTTCATCAATCAAACAAATTGCTTGGTTAATGTGTCTAGTGTTAGTGTCCTAAAATCTCGCGTCCAACTGATCTTTCCAGGATTTGCGAAAACTAAAGTTGCTAAAATGATATCGATGGATTGAGGTAGTTACTCTTGAATATCAGTGTTTGTTAATTTTGAAGTTCAATGTCTAATAACAATTGCTGTGCTCAATTTATTTTTTTAAAGGTTTAAGAGGTGCCGAAATTCAGGATTCTCATTTTAATCAGTAATTGTAAACTAACAATTTTATAGAGCTTCTGTCGTTGCAGCAATACACTTTCCACTATTTTCCTATATTGAGAAAATAGGCAATTAATAAAACTGCGATTATATTTTAAGCGGTTTTTTTCCACGACTAGCTGATGTCTCGGCTAGTATTTCTTTACACAGCATGAGGATATTGAAAGTTTTATTTTTACAGTGTCGTCCAATTGTGATCCCCTACAGGCATTAATCTCCGCTAGTGCTCTTAAAAAAAGTGCTCTTAAATAAATGCGCTTGACAGGTTGTGCGGTCTGGGTTGAGTTGTCGCATCGCATTGAAGGCATCACAATGAGAACGAATTTTAGCGCCGTAACAGATCGTATTAGCATTTATAGCATTTGGATAACCACTGCTGTCATCCACCCACTCATAAGCTCGGTGTGTTAACTTTGAATTCGGTTTGGTTTCGAATTATACCAGGCGCCAATTTATTTATAGATGCAGATTTTATAATAATGACAGGATATGCTAGCGTGAATAATAGTTAAAAATAATCCAACAAAATCCTCGTAAAAGTATATGTGTCAGCTAGATTGGTGGTTCGTAAAAAACGCCAGCTAACGATGATTAGGATTTGAAAAATTTAAAATCCAGATGGGTAATTTTAATCAAAACTACTTTTCAGCAGCTGTTGTAACTCTCTCCATGAATCTTCATCAGCTACTTTATTGTATTTAAGAGGAATGTTAAATTTCTTTCCAAATTCATCCGCAGATGGATTTGTAAAAGCATGTACTGCTCCGCTGTAAGCAACGAATTTATATGTCGCCCCTGCTTTGTTCATTTCTTTCATAAAACCCGTAATTTGTTCTCCTGAAATAAATGGATCGGCACCACCATGAGCGACTAAAATTTTAGCTTTTACTTTTCCAGATTTTGCAGGTCTTGCTGTGCCCAGACTACCGTGAAAGCTGGCTACGGCATCAAGATCTAATCCTTCACGAGCCATTTGCAGTACCACGGCGCCACCAAAACAGTAGCCAATGGCTGCAATACTATTTTTGTTTGTCATATGATGTTTTTTTAGTACATTCATTGCCGCCAAAAAGCGGGTTTTACTCAATTCGATATTATTGGCAATTTCAGAGGAAAATTTTTGTGCATCTTTAGGGTGTGCTGCTTGTTTACCACCCCCATACATGTCTACAGCAAGTGCAACATAACCCAGTTTAGCGAGTTTTCGCGCGCGTTCACGTGCATATTCATTATGCCCCCACCATTCGTGTACGACTAAAACGCCGGGGCGTTGCGCTTTAATTGAGGAATCATAAACAATGAATCCTTTCAGTTTGACATTATCAGCCTGGTATTCAACTTCTGTTTCTTCTATTTTGGCAAAGACCGGGAAGGAGAGACCTAAAGCAAACAAAGCAATAATGATGTGTTTCATACCCACCTCGTTCAATTTTAATTCGATAACGTAATGGCATGTTTGAAATTCACGCCAAATAATAGACTCACAGTTTGTGTCCTGTTTGCTAATTATTCTAGAAGCTTGAGTTTCGGAGTTCAAATTTATATGGGTAGCAACAGCCAAGAAATACTTGCTATAAGTATACTTTGGCTGTTGCTACCCATATAAATTCGAATTCTGAACTCTGAGATTAGAAGAAAGATGGGAGAGAGATAGAAAACAGAATAATTTCAATGTTGTGTTTTTAATTTAGCATACGATGATGCTATGTGATTATGCAATTACTTTACAATGAACATTGGCAAGAATGGATGTGTTTAAAAAACAAACAGATATTTTAAGCTATAATACAATTATAACTTATTGTATTCAAATCGTATAAATTTGATTCTAGGGAGGGGTATATGGCTGAGGAATCTGCATCTGAACTAGGTATGTATTTTTTTCGCGATGGTGAAAAAATAGAAATTGAAAAAATTCCGGATCGTATTGCAGTGCGATTAAAACGTAGCAAACGGCAAGAAGATATTTGCTCTCATTATAAAGTATCCCATAGTCGATCATTTCAACGTCAAAAAATAGAAGAATTTGTTGTCAATGCATCGGAGCGGGATGCACTTATGGATCAAATTCGCAGTGGCGCAGAAGTTGAGTTTGTTTCTCATGTCTACAGTATGGAATCAGATCCCGACGCAAAAATTTTGTTTACGGATGAAATTACCGTTCAATTCAAATCCACTGCAAGCAATTCCGATATTGAAAATATTGTACTGAAATATGGATTGAATCTGGTTAAAAAGATTCATGATCTCGATAACACGTTTGTATTTTCGGTGACTGCACAGGCCGTAGAAAATCCCATAAAGCTTTCAAATCGATTATTAAACGAGCAAGACGTATTGCTAGCCGAACCTAATGTTGTGATCACTACACGGCAAAATTATCGGCCGACCGACTCCTATTTTCAATATCAATGGCATCTGGATCACAATGGTGGACCATTTTTGTCGCCAGCTGCGCATGTAGATGCGGTGCGAGCCTGGGATATTGAACGTGGTGAACGTAGTGTTGTAGTTGCTGTGCTTGATGATTCCATCGATATTAATCATGTCGATTTCCAGGGCGAGGGGAAAACAGTTACTGCTGTGGACTTTGTAGGTCGTGATTTTCAGCCTTTGCCTGAACTACCTGATGATAACCATGGCACAGCATGCGCAGGTGTTGCAGTTGCGGAGGAAAATGGGAGTGGCGTCGTAGGTATTGCACCAGGTTGTGCATTGATGCCTGTTCGAATGAATAATATTGATGATAGCTCTGTTGAAGAATATTTCGGTTGGGCTACCGAGAAAGGTGCGAGTGTTATTTCATGTAGCTGGGGTCCGTCAGCGAGAGTTTTTCCTTTATCGCTTCGACAAAAGCTCGCACTAAAAAATGCTGCAACTAAAGGACGAAATGGTTTGGGTTGTGTGATTGTTTTTGCATCGGGTAATTCAAACCGGCCGGTTAACGGAACAGTCGATGAATCGGGTTGGCCAAATGGGTCATTACGTGGTGATGTGCGATGGCTTGATGGATTTTCCAGTAACGAGTATGTAATCACCGTTTCTGCTTGTACAAGCGAAGCAAAAAAATCAGCATATAGTAACTGGGGGAAGGAAATTTCGGTTTGTGCCCCGAGTAATAATGCGCGGCCTGATACCTATCCGATAATTTCAGGATCATTGCCAGGCTGGGGAATTGTTACCACTGATCGTGTTGGTCCAAGCGGATACTCCAGTGCGGATTACACCGGTGGCTTTGGAGGAACATCCAGTGCATGTCCATTAGTCGCTGGTATCGCGGCACTTGTCATTTCTGCAAATCCCAAATTAACAGCGCGTGAAGTACGCGAGATTTTGGAAACCACGACAGACAAGATTATGGATAATAATGCCGATTTGCAACTTGGTCATGAATTTGGGGCATATGATCAAGAGGGGCACTCATTGTGGTTTGGTTACGGAAAGGTCAATGCATTTAAAGCAGTGACTGAAGCAATGAAACGCAGAAATGAATCTGAAATAGAAATTTCACATTTCTCCAGACCCGACAAAGGTATACCAGACAATGATGATGCAGGAATAACAGACGTATTGGATTTAACGGAGTCGGGAAGCGTTGCTTCTATCAGTGTCAACATCGACATAACACATAGCTACATTGGTGATTTGGTTGTAACACTAATATCTCCATTAGGTACCAAAGTTTTATTGCACGATCGAAGTGGTGGTAGTCGGGATAATCTACAAAAAACATATCACTTCATGGATAGACCTGTGTTGCAGGTGTTGATTGGAGAACAAATAGCTGGGCATTGGCAGATGCATGTAAAAGATGTGGCTAATGCGGATGTGGGTCAGCTAAATAGTTGGGGAGTGGATATTCAAGCCAGTCGCAGCTCAACATTTACATTTGAAAAAATCGTTAGTATGACAATTCCTGATAACGATAGAGATGGCATTAGCTCTATTATCAATGTTGATGCACAAGGAAATATTGATGATATAGAAATTTATCTTGATGTCACACACACATATATTGGTGATTTGAGAGTCAGCTTATTAGCACCAACCGGAAAGCAAATTGTTCTTCATGGGCAACAAGGTTGGGAAGCCGATAATATTATCAAAACCTATAAGCTCGATAACACACCGGCTTTACAAACTTTATTGCGTGAAAGTGCAGTAGGTGATTGGCAACTAAAAGTTGCTGATCTTGCAGGAGCTGATGTGGGTAAATTAAATAAATGGAGTTTAAAATTAACTATCGGCTCCTGATTTTAATGATGTTTTGTTAGCATTTCTACTTATAATGATTTTAAGTGAACATCATGAATGTAGTGAAAAGATTTTGCATACTCATTCTTACCCTGAGTTTTGGTTTTAGTATTGCTGTAAGAGCAGAACCGTCAGATATTTTTTCTGATTTTTACGCTGAAGCAAGTGCAGGTTTTTTATTGAATATATGGGAGCCAGGCTTTGGTGAAACCCTACTGGATTTTGAAACTGAAGGATTGTTTTCGAAACACTATAAAGCTGAGTTTGGTTATCGCAATCAATCCTTCTTCTCATATTCTGAAGAAGGACCAGTGGATGAAAGTAGCCCCACCCAACAAGAGATATTTCGTACGAATTCGAAAACCAGTTCAGGAATAGAGAAAAGTCGAATTGATGTATTTTTACGACCGATTTCAAAATGGTTAAACATTAATAACACATTTGTAAATATTTTAATGTCTGCTCGTATTGTAAGAACAGAAGAGCTTTATTTTGGGACGGCAACTGCTGAAATTCCCTTTTTATACGTGCCGGAAAATTCTACGGTTATTCAATATATCGATGGAAGCTACGAGGCACCAGATGCAATAAGTGTTTTATCCCAAGAGAGTCTGGCTTTTAAAACAAGATTCATTGATTATGAATATACATTTGCCACACCAAATATTGTGCACTGTGGATCATTCTTCCGTACGACGATAAATTCATCATTACAAAATGGTGGTTGTGAGCAATCGCAAAATGCTTATAGTTTATTTCGCTTTGGATTCTATGAAACAAGTTGGTCTCGACCTGCCACCAGTCCCACATTTACGACTTTTGACGGATTTCCTGTGGTGTTCGATACAACATTTACATCCCAGGGGGTTGTTTTTGCTTATGAATACACTATGTCTGAGAGGCGTGGTTTTTTTAATCTGAAAGTACGTTATGGCCTTATCAATGATATCGTGAGTGACTTTGAATCGGCAGCTGCAACATTATCCCTTTTTGAATATGAACTTGATTATATTGGTGTGGAGATGGGGGTGGGATCGACAAAACGATGGGATAAAGTTTTAGGGTTCTTGAGTGTTGATATGGGTGGTGACTTTATCATTGATGTCAGGGAATGGACTGCAATAAAAACCGATGATTCAGGAGATGTTGAGGATGAATTTCCCATTGAAAAGGATATATTGTATAAAATATTCTTTCGTGTTGGCGTGAGTTGGCCGTAATAAATGTAAATGCCTTAGCTTTAATGGGGAAGGATGCGGGAAAGTTTTTTGAGCAGTGAATCAGTATATTTTAGCGGCATTCTTTCTATTAAAATCAGTTGTCAATTTTCTGGTTTGCCGATAAATTTACTTAAATGTGGTAGTGGTCATTTTCGATAGCGGGAAAAAGAGTGCTAATTGTTAGCACGAAAATCATTAGTCGTTAAATTTTGCAGAGGGTGAAATTCGAATTTAGTTTGAAAAATTACGTATTTTTTGTGATTCCCTTCCCTATACACAGTGATCAAAGAATAAATACAACAAAGATTATTGCGGAATAATGCTAAACAAAGTTGACGTACGGTTACACTTGGTTTAAATTAATTTCCTAGCGCCGATTTGACACAGCTTGCGGGCGCTTTATAAATGCTGCTAAAGAGGGTGATCCTGCTTTAGTTTTAGCTGAGCGGGTTTTTTTATGCCTGCTGAATTTTGATCGAATTATTGTAGGTAGGTACATATATGTCCATAAACGAATATTCATTAGACACAATCGCAGTTCGCGGTGGTCAAATTCGCACACATGAGTGCGAGCAATCTGAGCCGATATTTCCGACCTCAAGTTATGTGTTTGAAACAGCAGCCCATGCAGCTGCTCGATTTTCCGGTGAAGATCCAGGAAATATCTATTCCCGATTTACTAATCCAACGGTTCGAACATTTGAAGAACGCTTGGCTGCAATGGAAGGTGGGGCACGATGTGTTGCAACGTCATCTGGCATGGCTGCAATAATGACCACCTGTTATAGCTTGTTGGAACAAGGCGATCATTTTGTCTCTTCCAACGCGATATTTGGTTCGACCGTTGTATTGTTTAACAACTATATTACCAAATTTGGTATAGATGTGAGTTTTGTGCCCTTGATAGATTACGATGCTTGGGAAGCGGCAATCACGCCAAAAACCAAATTTCTGTTTTTAGAAACACCATCAAATCCACTAACAGAAATTGTCGATATTGCACGTTTAGCTGAAATTGCACATCGAAAAAATTGTTTATTAGTGGTAGATAACTGCTTTTGTACACCTGCGTTACAAAAACCGCTAGAATTTGGTGCTGATATAATTATTCATTCAGCGACTAAATACATCGACGGGCAAGGGCGCTGTATCGGTGGTGCAATTGTTGGCGATGAAGAAAAAGTGGGTGAGACGTGTTACGGTTTTTTAAGAACCGCCGGGCCAAGCATGAGTCCTTTTAATGCATGGGTGTTTCTAAAAGGTTTGGAAACATTACGAATTAGAATGAAAGCCCACAGTGAAAATGCTTTAGAGATTGCTCAATGGCTGGAGACCCAAGATGCAGTTGAGCGGGTTAATTTCCCTGGCTTGGAAAGTCATCCTCAGCATTTGTTAGCGAAACAGCAACAGAAAGATTTTGGTGGAGTGCTTTCATTTGTACTAAAAGGCGGTAAAAATGCAGCTTGGAGTGTAATAGATAACACTCGATTGCTGTCTATTACAGCAAACCTTGGTGATGCAAAAACCACAATTACACATCCTGCAACAACAACTCACTGTCGACTGACTGATGAGGCACGGGTAAAGGCTGGCATTGATGATGGCTTAGTGAGAATTGCAGCGGGTCTTGAAGATGTTGATGATATAAAAAATGATCTGAAAATTGGATTGGATAAACTAGGGAAAAATTAAAATGGATAAGTTATCAAGTCTTGAACGTTTATTATTATCATTGTGGACAGGTGTGATGGTGGGTGTTGGATATATTGCAACGCCAGTGCTGTTTAAGTCGTTAGACGATCGATCACTTGCGGGTAGCCTAGCAGGGCAGATGTTTGAGCTTGTTGGGATAGTGGGCTTGATTTGTGGCGGCTTGTTACTGATATTGCGTTACAAAGATATGAGTACAAAGCTTTTTTTTCAATGGCGAGGAATTATTTTATTGTTAATGTTGATTCTCGTCGCAGCAAGTGTATTTATCCTTCAACCTATGATTGCGGATGTTAAAGCGATGGGGATTGAACCGGGAACTGATGCCGCGAAACAGTTTGGAATGTTACACGGCATATCGTCTATTGTTTATATGATTACTGTAATCAGTGGTTGTGTATTGATATTTGCTGGTTTGAAAAAAGAAGAGAAACCAGGCTTTATTTAGGGATAGTTATCTTTTTCTCTTCACTAGGTCGATAAAAAACACCAACTCGCCCAATAGATTGCACATGATGGCAATCACACTCTGTGGTAATATTGCTGATAATTTCCTGGCGTTCTTCGCGTTCGCCAGCGTTGATTTTAACTTTGATTAGCTCGTGATGAGCAATAGCAATTTTAATTTCTTCCAACACAGCTTCGGTTAAACCGGCATTTCCAATAATGATAACAGGTTTTATGTGATGGGCTAAACCGCGAAGGTGTTGGTTTTGTTTAGTAGTCAAAGGCATAGGAGCTTCTTCAAAAGTGAGTGATTCAAAACGCGATAGTGTACCGCAGAACAAGCGCAGTTTCACGATCGCAGCTAGTCCATTAAACCCCGTAAAATTCGAATTGGGAATAATTCTTTTTATTGGGTTCTTTTTACTAATTAGTGTTCAGGGATTGACGAAGTCGCCAGTTGCTCAAGTTGGGATTTTGGCAGGTTATGGAATAATCAGCATGCTATTGTTGATTTATCGTACTAAACGACTTTTAGTGCGAAGTGAAAAAGTCGTGCAAAGCGAAAAAATAGTGCAAAGCGAAAAAAGTAATGAGTAAACAAAAGCGTTCCCCATGGATGCAGCGCCATTTAGACGACAGTTTTGTCAAAAAAGCGCAAGCAGATGGATTCCGCTCACGAGCGGCTTATAAACTACTGGAACTAAATGAGAAAGATAAACTCTTTAAATCAAACATGTGTGTGGTTGATTTGGGAGCAGCACCTGGCGGATGGACACAAGTAGCCTGTGATTTGGTGGGTGATAAAGGACGTGTTATCGCGTTGGATATTCTGCCTATGGATAGTTTTGCTAATGCAGAAGTGATTCAAGGCGACTTTCTCGAAGATGATGTTTATCAAAAATTGCTTGATATGCTTAATGGGCAACCAGTAGACCTTGTAATTAGCGATATGGCCCCCAATATTTCTGGTATGCGCGCTATTGATCAGCCAAAGGCTATGTACTTGGCTGAACTTGCTTTGGATTTTGCCTGCCAAACGCTCAAGCCCGGCGGTGATTTCGTCACCAAAGTGTTTGAAGGTGAAGGCATGGTGGAGTATAGAAGTCTTGTTAAACAATCGTTTAGCAAGATGTTAGTGAGAAAACCAGATGCCTCTCGTAGTGAAAGCAGGGAATTATTCATTGTTGGTAAGTCCAAGCTTTCTAAAACCTAGAAAAGGCCGTTGAATGGTGAGATATAACATAGCTGCTTGTTTCGTCTAGCTATATGAAAAAAGCTTACTTCACCAGCCAGGTGAAGACACAATTTCCATTACGCTATTCAAAACAATATTCTACGTTTCATTATTACATCCAACTACTTTTTTTTGGTTGAGATATGGTTAAATAGTACGCTTTGTGTTGTAAATCGAATTTAAAATTAAACCGTCGAATAAGTAGCGCGTTTTTTTGTATTAGTGCATATTACACATTATCATTGAGATACCTTGTGCGTGATTGAAGTATTCCGCACGGAGAATTTCTCGAACAAGAATTTAATTTAGTTTGGAGTTGTTATGCTGAGTGGCAGATTGGGAAGCCGAGATAATAAGGAAAATATTCAACAAATAGCGGGGATGAGCAAGTGAATGAAATGGTAAAAAACATCATACTGTGGGTGGTTATCGCCATTGTATTGATGTCTGTATTTAATAATTTTGCTCCGCAAAATGCTTCTTCACGCCATTTAGAATATTCTCAATTTATTCATGAGATTAATTCGGGTCAAATTGCCAGTGTCACCATGGAAGGGCGAACAATTTATGGTGTAAAAGCTTCCGGTGATCGTTTTACTACTTATAATCCTGGTGACCTTGGTTTGATCGGTGATTTACTCCAGAACAATGTGAAGATGGATGTTAAGCCACCAGAGCAACAAGGCTTGCTCATGCAGATCTTTATCTCCTGGTTTCCTATGTTGCTATTAATAGGTGTCTGGATCTTTTTTATGCGCCAAATGCAAGGTGGTGCTGGCGGTCGCGGTGCGATGTCCTTCGGTAAAAGCAAAGCTCGTATGTTGAGTGAAGATCAGGTGAAAGTCAGTTTTGCTGATGTTGCTGGTGTGGAAGAGGCAAAAGAAGAAGTGGGTGAGCTTGTTGAGTTTCTTCGTGATCCCAGTAAGTTTCAAAAATTAGGCGGCAAGATACCTCGTGGTGTTTTAATGGTAGGTTCGCCAGGTACTGGTAAAACATTACTTGCAAAAGCAATTGCAGGTGAAGCAAAGGTGCCGTTTTTTACCATTTCAGGTTCAGATTTTGTTGAAATGTTTGTCGGTGTTGGTGCTTCACGAGTTCGAGATATGTTCGAGCAAGCAAAAAAACACTCACCTTGTATTATATTTATCGACGAGATTGATGCGGTAGGTCGTCATCGTGGCGCTGGTCTTGGTGGTGGTCATGATGAGCGTGAACAGACGCTGAATCAATTATTGGTTGAAATGGATGGTTTTGAAGGCAATGAAGGTGTCATTATTATTGCCGCAACTAACCGTCCTGATGTTCTCGACCCTGCATTGCTCCGCCCAGGAAGATTTGATCGACAAGTAACAGTTCCACTGCCAGATGTTCGTGGTCGTGATCAGATTATTCGTGTTCACATGCGTAAAGTACCGTTAGCGGATGATGTTAAACCTCGCGTATTAGCACGTGGGACACCGGGTTTTTCTGGTGCTGACTTGGCAAATCTTGTTAACGAGGCTGCTTTGTTTGCAGCACGTGGCAACAAGAAGCTTGTTGATATGCTAGATTTTGAACGCGCCAAAGATAAAATCATGATGGGTGCTGAGCGAAAATCCATGGTGATGAGTGAGGATGAAAAGAAACTTACCGCATACCATGAGGCGGGTCATGCGATTGTTGGTCTAACGGTTCCTTCGCACGATCCAGTTTATAAAGTTTCGATAATTCCGCGCGGCCGAGCATTGGGTGTCACCATGTTCTTGCCGGAAGAAGATCGTTATAGCTACAGCAAGCAAAGATTGCAGAGCTCGATTTGTAGTCTTTTTGGTGGTCGTATTGCTGAAGAAATTATATTTGGCGCTGATTTTGTTACGACAGGTGCTTCTAATGATATTCAACGTAGTACAGAAATTGCGCGCAACATGGTCACTAAATGGGGATTGTCTGAAAAATTAGGCCCATTGGTTTATGCGGAAGATGAAGGTGAAGTATTTCTTGGTCGTTCTGTGACTCAGCATAAGGGTGTTTCTGATGAGACTTCCCATGTAATTGACGAAGAAGTTCGTTCGGTTATCGATCATACTTACGCCATCTCAACGAAGATATTAACGGAGAAAATCGATATCTTGCACGCCATGGCGGAGGCGTTGATGAAATACGAAACGATTGATAAAGGCCAAATCGATAATATCATGCGTGGTGATCCACCTGGTGAGCCAAGTAATTGGGATGAGTCTGATTTGGATAATCATCCTGGGGATCAGGATTCTTCTGACAAGGAAGGTGAGGCAGCCAAGAAAAACAAACCTGACTCAAGCGTGGGTGGTCCGGTGAATCAGAATTAGATTCATCAGAAAAAATTAGTACAATGTAGGCTGGCGTACATCTAATGTGCGCCAGCTTTTTTTATGCCTCTGACGATAACTCAAAAATCAATTATGCTCGATAACAACTTTAATATCATGGGAGTGTTGAACGTCACACCGGATTCCTTTTTTGATGGTGGAGAATATACCAATGTTGAGCCTGCTGTTCAGCAGGCGCTAGAGATGGAATCTGTTGGCGCAAAAATAATCGACATTGGTGGTGAGTCTACACGGCCTGGTGCTTTAGAAGTAACATTAGCCCAAGAGCTAGATCGGGTTTTACCGATTATTGAAGCGATCAGAAAGCAAAGTAATGTATTGATATCTATTGATACGAGCAAACCTGGCGTCATGAAAGCAGCGGTCGAAGCAGGGGCAAACATTATTAATGATGTACGCGCGCTTTCCGAACCAGGTTCTATGGAAGTTGCAGTATCGCTGGATGTGCCGGTTTGTTTGATGCATATGCGGGGGCAGCCACGCACCATGCAAAGCGCTCCTCAATATCTGGATGTTGTTGATGAGGTATTGGCTTATCTGATCGAAAAAGCCGATGAGTGCAGTGCGCGTGGTATTAAAAAAGAACATATATGGATTGATCCAGGTTTTGGTTTCGGTAAAACATTAGATCACAATTTATTTTTATTGAAGCATTTGGATCGTTTTGTCGACACAGGATTTCCTGTACTTGTGGGAATGTCGAGAAAATCAATGTTAGGAGCCATGTTAGATGTGCCGGTAGAGCAGAGACTTGCTGGAAGTTTGGCGCTCGCAACTATTGCAAGTTTAAAAGGTGCTGCAATAA
The DNA here is from genome assembly GCA_945787715.1 of uncultured Ectothiorhodospiraceae bacterium. Taxonomy (GTDB): domain Bacteria; phylum Pseudomonadota; class Gammaproteobacteria; order S012-40; family S012-40; genus CALZJE01. Next base: position 38,874 of record CALZJE010000013.1, read on the forward strand.
TACGCGTTCATGATGTGGAAGAGACTGTGCATGTGGCAAAAGTATGTCATGCCTTTAAAATAGTAGAATAATAATAAACTAAAAGCAGCAGGAGTTTGTTGGTGAGTAGAAAATATTTTGGTACAGATGGAATTCGAGGCAAAGTTGGGGATGCGCCAATCAATCCTGAATTTGTTTTAAAGCTTGGATGGGCTGCTGGTCACGTGCTTGCCAGTCAGGGGCGTAGAAAAGTTGTTATCGGAAAAGATACCAGAATTTCTGGCTATATGTTTGAGTCTGCACTTCAAGCTGGTTTGTCTGCTGCTGGCATAGATGTTCGAATGCTTGGGCCCATGCCGACACCTGGTATTGCTTATTTAACACGCACATTACATGCAAGCGCTGGGATTGTTATCAGTGCATCACATAATCCTCATTATGATAACGGCATTAAGTTCTTCTCTGCGGAAGGGAGTAAGTTGCCTGATAAGCTTGAATATGAAATTGAAGCGACGATCGACAAACCTATGACGACAGTCGATTCAAGTGAGCTTGGAAAATCGGTGCGTGTGGTTGATGCGGGTGGTCGTTATATTGAGTTTTGTAAAAGCACAGTCCCTATGAAGCTAGATCTGCGTGGAATGAAAATTGTCGTTGATTGTGCTCATGGTGCGACTTATTTTGTGGGTCCCAGTGTATTTAAAGAGCTAGGTGCCGATGTGATCGCTATTGGTGTTGAGCCAGATGGACTAAATATAAATAAAGACTGTGGCTCAACCAACCCTAAAGCATTGCAAGAAAAAGTACTGAAATATGAAGCGAATTTCGGTATAGGCTTTGATGGCGATGGTGATCGAGTTGTCATGGTGGATGAGAAGGGTGAAGTATTAGATGGCGATGAATTAGTCTTTATTATCGCTCAATTTCGTAAGAAATCTGGCATGCTTAAAGGTGGTGTTGTCGGTACGGTAATGACCAATTTCGGCATGGAGGCAGCGCTTGACGAAAATAGTATTCCTTTTGCGCGCGCTAGCGTTGGGGATCGGTATGTATTGGAGTTGATGAAGAAAAACGACTGGTATCTTGGTGGTGAGTCATCAGGACATATTATTTGTTTAGATAGAACAACAACCGGTGATGGTATTGTCTCAGCACTTCAAGTTGTAGCCGCGGTCATTGAGTCTGGTCGTACTCTTCATGAGTTGAAAGCAGGTATGCGTAAGTATCCTCAGTCTATGATCAATGTGAGCCGCTCCCAAGATATTGACATTGATTCTAACAAGCATATTCAAAAAGCGATCAAGGATGTGGAAAGCGAGCTTGCTGGAAATGGGCGTGTACTGTTAAGGCCTTCGGGTACTGAGCCTGTTGTGAGAGTGATGGTTGAGGGTAGAGATCCCGTTTTGGTAGACTCCCTCACTCGTGAACTCGCAGAAATTGTCGAGACAGAACTCAATCAAAAGTCTTAGGTTGCCTAATAAACTAACAATGTATGTTGAATAAATAAGCGCATCATTGTATCTGTAATTAATCTTTACGATATCACTGTGGATAAGTAAAACAGCGGCGATAAAATTTGATTTTTATCGCCGTGCCCGGTAAGCTTGCCTGCTTTTAAAGCTCGGGGAAAAATATGCGTAAGCCATTTGTTGCTGGTAACTGGAAAATGAATGGTTCCAGGGCAAGTATAAAAACATTAGTTAGCGGCATCCTGAATGGAATGGGTCGTGTGAATAACGTGGAAGTGGTTGTATGTCCCCCCTTCGTTTACATTTCAGAGGTTGCTCAGTTATTAGAGGGCAGCACTGTTGCGCTTGGTAGTCAGGATGTGGCGAAAGAAGAATCTGGGGCTCACACGGGTAAGATATCCGTTTCTATGCTCACTGATGTGGGGTGTAAATATGCAATTATTGGTCATTCCGAGCGACGTCCATACTATCTTGATAGAGATGAAGTGGTAGCCGAGAAATTTATAGCTGCGCAAAAAGGGGGGGTTATCCCGATTCTTTGTGTGGGTGAGTTATTAGAAGAACGCGAAGCGGGACAAACGGAAGCGGTTGTCGAAGAACAATTGCAAGGGGTTGTTGCTCGTACCGGCATCAAAGCGTTGGAAAATGCAGTTATTGCTTATGAGCCAGTTTGGGCGATTGGTACTGGCAAGACGGCATCACCAGCGCAAGCGCAAGAGGTTCATGCATTCATTCGTAACTGGGTGCGCAAAGAAGATGCAAATATTGCAGATAAAGTGAGAATTTTATACGGTGGAAGCGTAAAAGCAGCGAACGCCAAAGAATTATTTTCCCAAACAGATATTGATGGCGGCCTGATTGGTGGCGCATCACTAGCAGCAGATGAATTTATTAACATCTGTGCAGCGGCAGGATAAGAGAAAATGATAGATACAGCATTAATAATCGTTCATGTAGCTGTTGCAGTGGGTCTTGTTGCCCTAATCTTATTGCAGCAGGGTAAAGGTGCAGACATGGGAGCCGCATTTGGTGCAGGTGCGTCACAAACTGTGTTTGGCGCTAGTGGTGCGGGCTCATTTCTTACTCGTACAACGGCAGTTCTTGCGACGGTATTTTTTATTACCAGTCTTACCCTAGCGTACTTCGCGGTGCAGGCAGATTCGTCAAATAGCGTGGTGAAATCCATTGGAGCACCTTCCGCAGTGATGAGTACGCCTGTAGAAGAGAGTGATCTTCCTAGTGACTTACCTGCAGTTCCAAATGAATCACCAGTGAGTGATTTACCGCCAGAATAAGTTTCTGGATTAGAATTTGCCGACGTGGTGGAATTGGTAGACACGCTGTCTTGAGGGGGCAGTGGCGTAAGCTGTGCCGGTTCGACTCCGGCCGTCGGCACCATTTCTATTATTCCTTGTAAAAATCAAGCTATTAAGTTAATTTTAAACAAATTCATAACTATTTGATTTTGATGGTGTAATGTTGTGTGTCATTACTTGACACAAAGTGCAGGTCTAGCCTAGACTGCTTGCACGATATAAACGGCTTATCAAATAAATAATAATTTGAAAGCTTTAAATTGGATGAACAAGATGGTGTGCAAAAATGTACGCCGGATTTTTGAGGGGGGATTGTGTTAGAAAACTACTTACCAATTCTGGTTTTTATTATTCTGGGAACCATCTTCGGTGCTGCTCCTATTGCGATTAGTATGCTCGCTGCACCAAACAAACCCAATGATGAAAAGCTGTCTGCATACGAGTGCGGTTTCGCACCCTTCGAAGATTCGCGTTTGAAATTCGATGTGCGATTTTATCTGGTCGCAATTTTATTTATTATTTTTGATTTAGAAATCGCTTTCCTATTCCCATGGGCTGTTGTGCTTAATGAAATAGGTTGGTTTGGCTATGGCGCGATGATGGTTTTTTTAGCAATTCTTGTTATTGGTTTCATTTATGAGTGGAAGAAGGGAGCCCTGGAATGGGAATAGAAGGCGTTCTTCAAAAAGGCGTTGTAACAACTTCTGCCGACTACCTGATAAATTGGGCACGTACCGGTTCCATGTGGCCAAACATGTTTGGTCTTGCATGTTGTGCGGTTGAAATGATGCATGCTGGTGCGGCTCGATACGATCTGGATCGCTTTGGCGTAATTTTTCGGCCCAGTCCTCGTCAATCTGATGTAATGATTGTTGCGGGTACACTTGTGAATAAAATGGCTCCTGCATTACGCAAAGTTTATGACCAGATGTCAGAGCCACGTTGGGTAATTTCCATGGGATCATGCGCAAATGGTGGTGGTTATTATCATTATTCATATGCTGTAGTTCGCGGTTGTGACCGAATAGTTCCAGTTGATATTTATGTGCCGGGTTGCCCACCAACCGCAGAAGCACTTCTCTATGGAATCATTCAGCTTCAAAACAAGATTAAACAAACCAATACCATTGCCCGGACGTGAGACGTATTCATGGCAAAAGATAATCAATTATTACTTGAGCAACTCCAAGCGACATTCACTAACAATGAAATTGTCTCCAGTGTCATCTCTGATTCAGACGAATTGACCATAGTTGTTGACGCAAAACACATACTCAATATTTGTATGACACTAAGAGATGAGGAAAAGTTCTCATTTGAACAAGTGATGGATATTTGTGGTGTTGACTACATCGCTTATGGAGACACAGAGTGGAGTACTGAAGCAGCGACCGAAACCGGTTTTAGCCGTGGTCGCGTCAGCGAGAAAGATAAACGACACCAATGGGATCAACCCCGATTTGCCGCCGTTTATCACCTTATCTCTTATAAACATAACAGCCGTTTGCGTGTAAGAGCATTCGTAGAAGAAGATTTACCACGCATCGACTCTGTTACCAGCGTCTGGAAATGTGCAAACTGGTTTGAACGTGAAGCGTTTGATCTATTTGGCATTATCTTCGAAGGTCATCCAGATTTGAGACGATTGCTTACCGACTATGGATTTATCGGACATCCTTTCAGAAAGGATTTTCCATTAATTGGTCATGTTGAAATGCGATATGACGAAGAAAAACAACGCGTGATTTATGAGCCAGTCAGTATCGAGGAGCGTAATTTAGTACCACGTGTTATTCGCGACGACCATCGTTATATGTCGGGAAATAAGGAGTAGGGTCGTGGCAGAAATAAAAAATTACACATTAAACTTCGGTCCTCAGCATCCTGCGGCGCATGGTGTATTGCGACTCGTCTTGGAAATGGACGGTGAAGTTATTGAACGCGCTGATCCACATGTTGGCTTACTTCATCGTGGTACAGAAAAATTAGCGGAATCAAAACCCTTTAACCAGAGCATTGGTTACATGGATCGTCTCGACTATGTATCCATGATGTGTAACGAGCATGGCTACGTGTTGGCGATTGAAAAATTGCTCGGCATCGAAGCTCCTATTCGTGCACAGTACATTCGAGTGATGTTTGATGAGGTTACTCGTCTTCTTAACCACCTTATGTGGTTGGGAGCGCATGCGATGGATATTGGTGCAATGACAATCTTTCTTTATGCATTTCGTGAGCGTGAAGATTTATTGGATTGTTACGAAGCTGTATCTGGCGCGCGAATGCATGCAACATACTACCGACCAGGTGGTGTTTATCGTGACTTGCCGGATTCCATGCCGCAATACAAAGCGTCTAAATGGACGAATGCAAAAGGTACTGCGCAACGTAACGAAAACCGTCAAGGCTCATTACTTGATTTTCTGGAAGATTTCACCAATCGTTTTCCAACTTATGTTGATGAATATGAAACACTGCTGACAGAAAATCGAATCTGGAAACAGAGAACGGTTGGTATTGCTGTAGTTTCTCCTGAAGAAGCAATGCAGTTAGGTTTTACTGGCCCGATGCTACGCGGTTCAGGTGTAGAGTGGGATATTCGTAAAAAACAGCCGTACGAAGTCTATGATAAATTGGATTTCGATATTCCCGTAGGTAAAACAGGTGACACCTATGATCGCTATCTCGTTCGAGTCGAAGAGATGCGTCAATCAAATCGAATTATCAAACAATGTATTAACTGGCTGAGAAAAAATCCTGGTCCTGTTATGTTGGATGATCAAAAAGTTGCGCCACCCAATCGAGAAACAATGAAAGATGATATGGAAGGTTTGATACACCATTTCAAACTTTTCACGGAAGGGTACTGTGCACCGGAAGGCGAAGCATACGCAGCGGTTGAACATCCTAAAGGTGAATTTGGTTGTTATATCATTTCTGATGGTGCTAACAAACCATACCGATTGAAAATACGCGCGCCAGGTTTTGCTCATATTGCAGCGCTAGACGATATGTCACGCGGCCACATGCTGGCTGATGTTGTTGCTATTATCGGTACGCAAGATATTGTATTTGGAGAGGTCGATCGTTAATGAGTGAGAATCAAAAACAAACGCTATCGACTGATGTACGTGCTGCTATTGATAAGTGGGTAGCTAAATATCCAGCAGATAAAAAACAGTCTGCGGTTATTCCCGCATTGCATATTGTACAAGACGCATATGAGGGTAGTTTAACAACAGAGTTGATGGATTCGGTTGCCAATTATCTTGATATGCAGCCTATGTCAGTTTATGAAGTTGCTACTTTTTACTCCATGTATGAATTAAAACCTGTGGGTAAAAACAAGATTTGTATTTGCACAAATGTCTCTTGTCAGCTTCGTGGTAGCGATGAAATTGTTGCACATATTAAAGATCGTTTAGGCATAGGTCTTGGCGAAACCACAGCTGATAATAAGTTTACCCTTAAAGAAGTTGAATGTTTGGGAGCTTGTGGTGGCGCACCTATGTTATTGCTAAACAAAAAATATTACGAAAATCTCACACCACAAAAAGTGGATGAGATTATTGATGCAACTAATAGAGATTAGGGCTTAGTTATGGCTAATGAGGTTTGTTTTAGTACCTTAGATGTAGATAAGTCGTGGACGTTAGACGCGTATCTAGCCAACGATGGCTATAAAGCGTGGAAAAAGATCTTAAAAGAGAAAACGTCTCCTGATGAAATCATCAATCAACTAAAAACTTCTGTTCTTCGTGGGCGTGGTGGGGCTGGTTTTCCTACTGGTTTAAAGTGGAGCTTCATGCCTCGCAATACCGAAGGTCAAAAGTATATTGTTTGTAATTCTGACGAAGGTGAGCCTGGTACTTTTAAAGACAGGGATATTCTTCGTTATAATCCTCATGCGCTTGTTGAAGGTATGGCTATCGCGGCTTATACCATCGGTGCAACAGTTGGTTATAACTATATTCGTGGTGAGTTTTACGAACCCATTGAGCGATTTGAAGCAGCACTTGAAGAAGCACGCGCAGCCGGTCTACTTGGTAAGAATATCATGAAATCCGGTGTTGATTTTGAGCTTCACACCCAAATTGGCGCTGGTGCTTATATATGTGGTGAAGAGACTGCATTATTAGAGTCGCTTGAAGGTAAAAAGGGTCAGCCAAGATTTAAACCGCCATTTCCTGCGAGTTATGGTCTTTATGGTCGTCCTACCACAATAAACAATACTGAAACACTCGCTTCCGTTCCCGCGATTATGCGTAATGGTGGTCAGTGGTTTCTTGATATTGGTAAGCCAAATAATGGCGGTCCAAAAATATTTTCTGTATCAGGTCATGTTAATAAGCCGGGTAATTATGAAGTACCTATGGGTACACCATTTTCAGAGCTTTTGGAAATGGCTGGCGGTGTCTTGAACGGCAATAAGTTAAAAGCTGTTATTCCAGGCGGTTCATCGACACCGGTTATTCCTGGTGACGTTATGATGGACGTGTGTATGGATTACGATTCGATCGCTAAAGCTGGTTCTATGTTAGGGGCTGGTTCGGTCATCATTATGGATGAGACCACTTGTATGGTGAAAACACTTGCGCGAATTTCTCATTTTTATTTTGAAGAATCTTGCGGTCAGTGCACACCTTGTCGAGAAGGCACAGGTTGGTTATCACGAGTTGTTCATCGAATTGAACATGGCAAGGGAAGGCCAGAAGATCTGGAATTGCTAGTCGATGTATCATCGAAAATTGAAGGCCATACTATCTGCGCTTTAGGCGATGCAGCGGCGATGCCTGTTGCAAGTTTCATTAAGCATTTCCGTGATGAATTTCAATATCACATCGACCACGGCAAGTGCATGGTGTAAAGCGAGAGACAGGACATTACACAATGGTAAAAATAGAAATAGACGGTAAACAAATCGAAGCTCGTGATGGTGACATGGTTATCGAAGCGGCTGATGCTGCGGGAATTTATATTCCGAGATTCTGTTATCACAAAAAACTCTCTATCGCTGCCAACTGCCGCATGTGCTTGGTTGAAGTTGAAAAAGCACGTAAGCCACTACCTGCTTGTTCAACGCCTGTTACCGATGGAATGAAGGTCGCAACAAAATCCAAAAATGCTTTGGCTGCACAAAAAGGCGTCATGGAATTTTTGCTGATAAACCATCCATTGGATTGTCCTATCTGCGATCAAGGCGGTGAGTGTGAGTTGCAAGATATCGCGGTCGGTTATGGGAATGACGTCTCTCGTTATTCAGAGGGAAAACGTGTTGTTGCGGATAAAAACCTTGGCCCTCTAATCTCAACAGATATGACACGCTGTATCCACTGCACGCGCTGTGTACGATTTGGCGACGAGATAGCAGGTGTGAAAGAGTTAGGTGCAACTGGACGTGGTGAGCACATGCAGATTGGAACTTACATCGAACATGCTGTCGAGTCTGAAGTTTCCGGTAATGTTATCGATTTATGTCCCGTTGGTGCGTTGACTTCCAAACCATTCCGCTTCTCAGCACGTGCCTGGGAAATGCAACAACGTGATGGTATTGCGGCTCACGATTGTCTTGGCTCAAATATACATTCACATGTTCGTAACGGTAAAGTGACGCGAGTCGCGCCTATGGAAAATGAGCAGGTTAATGAAACATGGATTTCAGACCGAGATCGTTTTAGCTACGAAGGTTATACCAGTGAAGATCGCGCTGAACACCCGATGGTTAAAGAAAAAGGTGTTTGGAAACAGGTTGATTGGCAAACTGCTTTAGATAAAGCCTTTACCGGAATCAATAAGGCACTTAATGATTCTGCTGACAAAGTAGGATTCCTCGGCTCTCCAACTTCAACATCTGAAGAGCTTTATCTGATGCAAAAGCTGGCGCGAAGCCAAGGTGTGAATAATATTGATCATCGTTTGCGTCAACAAGATTTTTTAATTCAAGATCAATACCCAACATTTCGCTCACTAGGCCAAAACTTGTCTGACTTGGATTCCTTAAATGCTGCGTTGATAGTTGGTTCAAATATACGTAAAGAGCAACCTATAGCTGGATTGAAAATTCGAAAAGCCGCGCTCAACGGCGGTAAAATCACATTTATTAATAGCAAAGCGAACGAGTTTCGTTTTCCCGTACTTGCAAATATCGCAGTTTCTCCAGCAGAAACAGTAACACAGCTCGCTTCTATCTTGGCAGCTGTTAAGGGTGCGAAAGTAGATGGTGCTGTTAAAAAACTCATGGCTAAAGTTAGTCCTTCAGTTGAACATAAAGCAATTGCTGAGTCGCTGAGTGGTGGAGAATCTTCCACAATTGTTTTGGGTAGTGATGCAATTAATAGTCCGAACGCGTCAGAAATTGAAGTAGTAGCCAGTGCACTCGCAGCAGCAACTCATTCAACGCTAGGATACCTAACTGATGGTGCAAATAGCAGTGGTGCCTCTATTATTGGTGCATTACCTCACCGCACTATCGGTGGAAAGGCTTCAAACAGTGCGGGTCTAAATTGCAAACAAATGTTTGAAAATGATTTAGCTGCCTATGTTCTTATGAACATTGAGCCTGAGTTTGATTGTGCTGATCCCGTTCAAAGTGTTGAGGCTTTAAAAAACGCGGAATGTGTTATTAGTTTGACACCTTACGTAACCGAAGGTCTTAAATCATACGCCGACGTTATTTTACCCATTGCAACGGCCGCAGAGACAGCAGGCACTTTTGTGAATATTGCTGGTAACTGGCAAAGTTTTAACGGCACTGTACCACCAGTTGGCGAAGCGCGGCCAGCTTGGAAAGTCCTGCGTGTGTTAGGTAATCTTTTCGAAGCAGATGGTTTTGATTTTATGAGTGTTGAAGATATTCTTGATGAAGTCGAAGCGCAATCTAAAGAGCTAGACTCTGAAAGCAAAGTCTACTCGCTTGCTGCAATAGAAATACCTGGGCCAAGCGAGGGCTTAATTCGTGTTGGTGGTGTTGCGACTCATTCTTCAGATAACGTTGTACGCCGAGCCTCATCACTTCAGGCAACAAAAGATGCATTGCCTGACCAGGTAGTTGGCGTTTCAGAGAATACAGCAAAATCGTTGAATATTTCTGATGGTGATCAAATCGTCGTTCAGCAAGGTGATGTTTGTGTCACCACAACTGTACGAATTGACAAGGGATTGGCTGAGCGTTGTGTCTCTATACCTTCGGGTACACCGCTAAGTGCACAACTTGGTGCACAGGCAGCTAGTGTGACAATCGAAAAATCTGCCAATGCAGAACAAAACGCAGAAGAAATTGTGAGAGCTTCCAATGCTTGAAATGATTGACAATTTACTTTCAGTTTTTCCTGAAATAGTACAGACGCTAATCTGGATTGTATTAAAAATCCTGGCTATCGCGTTACCTGTTATGGGAGCTGTTGCATATATCACGCTGGCTGAACGAAAAGTTATCGGATATATCCAGGTGCGTATTGGCCCTAACCGGGTTGGTCCACGTGGTTTGCTTCAGCCCATTGCAGATGCGCTCAAGCTGATAATGAAAGAGACAATTATCCCGACTGATGCGAATAAAGTGCTTTTCATTATTGCACCTGTGTTAGCGTTTATTCCGATTATCGCATCGTTTGCTGTCATCCCGTTTGGGGATGGATTACTGCTTTCAGACATAGATGCAGGTTTACTCTATCTATTGGCGATGACGTCAATGGGTGTGTATGGGATTATCATCGCGGGATGGGCGTCTAACTCTAAATATGCATTGCTTGGAGCGATTCGTTCTGCCGCACAAATTGTTTCTTATGAAATTGCAATGGGCTTTGCTCTTGTTTGTGTGTTAATGGCTGCAGGTAGTCTAAATCTTGTAGACATTGTAGAGGCTCAAAGCGGTAGCTTGTTGCACTGGTTTTGGATTCCACTTTTCCCTATGTTCATAGTTTACTTCTTATCAGGAACGGCTGAAACCAATCGTGCGCCTTTCGACGTTGCTGAAGGTGAATCAGAAATCGTAGCAGGTTTCCACGTTGAATATTCTTCAATGACTTTTTCGGTTTTCTTCCTTGCTGAATATTCGGCGATGATCATTATTTCCCTACTTACCGCACTTATGTTTCTAGGGGGTTGGTTGTCTCCATTTCAAGGTTTACCGTATCTTGAAGAAGCATTCGCCTGGGTTCCCGGCACAGTATGGCTATTACTCAAAACATCAATATTCTTATTCTTGTTCTTATGGTTCCGTGCAACGTTCCCACGTTATCGTTACGACCAAATCATGCGTCTGGGTTGGAAGGTCTTTATTCCAATCACGATTGTATGGATTGTGGTTTTAGGGATTGCGATCTTAGCTGGCCTTGGCCCATGGTTTGATTAATAGGAAGAGGGTAGAGAGATGAGCACAGCAGTTAAATATATTAAAAGCCTTTTCCTTTGGGAGTTACTGAAGGGAATGCAACTTACTGGGAAGTATTTTTTCCGTAAAAAGATAACCGTTCAATATCCAGAAGAAAAGACACCGATATCTCCACGCTTTCGAGGGCTTCATGCACTACGACGTTATCCAAATGGAGAAGAACGTTGCATAGCTTGTAAATTGTGTGAAGCAGTTTGCCCGGCGTTGGCAATAACTATCGAATCAGAACAAAGAGATGACGGTTCACGTCGTACAACACGTTACGATATTGACTTGTTTAAATGTATCTATTGTGGTTTTTGTGAAGAGTCTTGTCCTGTTGACTCAATAGTAGAAACACGCGAATTTGAATATATCTTCGAAAAACGTGGTGAGAACATTATGACGAAAGAAAAGTTACTCACTATCGGTGATGAACATGAAGCACAAATTGCTGCTGACCGAGCTGCAGATGCACGGTATAGATAACGCGGAGCAACGAATATAATGAGTGCAGAATTAATACTATTTTATCTATTTTCAACGATACTTGTTGTTGCCGGTTTTATGGTTATCACCATTCGAAACCCTGTTAAAGCAGCATTGTTTCTTGTTTTAGCATTTATTGCATGTGCCGGTGTGTGGATACTGCTCGAAGCTGAATTCCTTGCGATTACATTAGTGCTGGTTTATGTCGGTGCAGTAATGGTGCTGTTCCTATTTGTGGTAATGATGCTAGATATCAACCTTGCTCCGTTGAAAGAAGGATTTACTCGTTACTTACCACTTGGTGCAATTATCGCGCTAGTTATTGTGATTGAAATATCTATCGTTGTAGGGCCTGAGCGGTTTGGGCTTGAGCAAATTCCAGCACCAGAACCTGCAGCTGCTGATTTTAGTAATACCAAAGAGTTGGGGCGTTTGCTTTATGTTCAATATGTATATCCGTTTGAACTCGCAGCCGTCATTCTTTTAGTCGCTATTGTAGCTGCAATTGCTTTGACTCTTAGACCTAAACGCCATACCAAGTTTATTAAAATCGAAGATCAGCTTGATGTGCGAAGAAACGACAGGGTACGTATGGTGAATATGCCTGCGGAAAAGAAAAAAAGCCCACGCCGTCAGAAACAAGGATAAAGAAATTATGTTATCGCTTTCACATTTTCTCATTCTCGGTGCAGTTTTATTCTGTATCAGTATTGCAGGTATTTTCCTGAATCGAAAAAACATTATTATTTTGTTAATGGCTATTGAGCTAATGTTGCTTGCCGTCAATATTAATTTTGTCGCTTTCTCCCACTACTTGGGTGATTCAGCAGGGCAAATATTCGTCTTCTTTATATTGACAGTTGCCGCTGCTGAAGCAGCGATTGGTTTGGCGATACTGGTTGTTCTGTTTAGAAACAAACGAACAATTAATGTTAACGATTTAGATGTCTTGAAAGGTTAAGGGCGAGCTAAACAAATGGAAAATATCTATCTAGCAATTGTTCTGGCACCTCTTATCGGATCTATTGTTGCCGGACTCTGGGGCAAAAAAATAGGGACTGCAGGTGCACATACAGTCACTATTATTGGTGTGGCGATTTCATGTGGTTTGTCATTTTATGTTTTTAAACATCACGTTTTCGATGGCGGTGCAGTATTTAATGGTGCAGTTTATACCTGGGCTGTGAGTGATGGTTTTACTTTTGATATTGGTTTCTTAGTTGATCAATTAACCGCAATGATGATGGTTGTTGTTACCTTTGTATCGTTAATGGTTCACATCTATACAATTGGTTATATGAAAGGTGATCCTGGTTACCAACGCTTTTTTTGCTACATTTCGTTGTTTACGTTCTCCATGCTTATGCTTGTTATGGCGAACAATTTTATGCAGCTGTTTTTCGGTTGGGAAGCAGTAGGTTTGGTTTCTTATTTACTTATTGGTTTCTGGTACAAGAGAGAGACCGCAATTTATGCAAATCTAAAAGCGTTTCTTGTTAATCGCGTGGGTGACTTCGGTTTTATTTTAGGTATTGCTGTTGTGCTTATGTATTTCAATAGCCTGGATTACGAAGATGTATTTAGCAATGCAGGAAATCTCTCAAACATAACCATTCAGGTTATTCCCGGTTGGGATTGGAATGTCATTACACTAATTTGTATGTTGCTATTCATTGGTGCAATGGGTAAATCAGCGCAAGTTCCATTACATGTTTGGCTACCTGATTCTATGGAAGGTCCAACTCCAATATCAGCGCTAATTCACGCAGCGACTATGGTTACCGCAGGTGTTTTCATGGTTGCTAGAATGTCACCATTATATGAATGGTCAGAAACGGCATTAAGCTTTGTATTAATTATTGGGGCAATCACGGCTCTGTTCATGGGTTTTCTTGGTCTTGTTCAAAATGATATTAAGCGTGTTGTTGCTTATTCAACACTATCTCAATTGGGATATATGGTTGTTGCATTAGGTGTTTCTGCTTACGCGGCTGGTCTATTCCACTTAATGACTCATGCATTCTTTAAAGCGTTACTTTTCCTTGCAGCAGGTTCTGTTATTATCGCCATGCATCATCAGCAAGATATTCGCAAGATGGGTGGTTTACGTAAATATTTACCAATTACCTACGCGACTTCATTAATTGGTTCCTTAGCATTGATAGGCTTCCCCGGCTTTTCTGGTTTCTTTTCGAAAGACGCTATTATTGAAGCGGTAGGGCATTCTGAATTATTTGGTTCGGGCTTCGCTTATACTGCTGTATTACTCGGTGTATTTGTCACTGCGCTTTATACTTTTAGAATGTTCTTCCTGGTCTTTCACGGTAAAGAGCGCATGGATGAAGATACCAGATCTCACCTGAAAGAGAGTCCTTTGGTTGTTACTGTGCCATTAATTTTGTTGGCAATCCCTTCCGTATTTATCGGTGGTTTAACAATCGGGCCAATGCTATTTGGTGACTATTTTGGTTCTTCACTTGTTGTATTTAAAGAACACGATGTACTTGCGCAAATGGGCGAGTATTTTACTGGAGCTTTAGGATTTGTCTTGCATGGTTTAGTAACTCCGGCTTTCTATCTGTCGATGGCTGGTTTAGCAACTGCCTGGTATATCTATATGAAGAAACCTTCAATTGCGACTCACTTTAAAGAAAAATATAAATCAATCTACAACGTGCTGGATAACGCATACGGCTGTGATGATTTTAATGACAAGTGGTTTGCTGGCGGAGCTCGACGTATCGGTAATGTTCTTTTTAAAGTGGGTGATGCCAAGGTAATTGATGGTGTCATGGTAAACGGCACAGCGCAAACTGTTGGTTGGTGGGCTGGCGTTGCTCGTTATATGCAAACAGGATATCTCTATCACTATGCCTTTGCGATGATCTTGGGACTGGTTGGGTTGGTCTCTTGGATTTTTATTGTATAACGCAGGGCTATAAAGGAATTATTTGAATGTTCTCAGATTTATCATTATTGAGTCTTCTCATTTGGCTACCGATTGTCGGTGGCTTTGCAGTGCTCGCAACAGGGGCAGATAAGAACCCTGGACTGGCTCGCTTAATTTCGTTAGTGGTTACTGTTTTAACGTTTTTACTGTCGATTCCGCTCTTCACTTCGTTTGATACAACAACCGCAAGCATGCAGTTTGTTGAAAAAGCATCGTGGATAAGCTCGTTTAATATTCATTACCATCTTGGTGTTGACGGTATTTCTATGCCATTAATTCTCTTAACCACCTTTACCACGATATTAGTGGTAGCGGCGGGTTGGGATGTCATCAAAGTCAAAACTGCACAATACATGGGTGCGTTCCTTATTATGGAAGGCCTGATGGTCGGCGTATTTGCCGCGCTTGATTCCGTTCTTTTCTACGTTTTCTGGGAAGCCATGTTGATACCGATGTTTATTATTATCGGTATTTGGGGTGGTCCAAACCGTGTTTATGCAACGATAAAGTTTTTCCTATATACATTTCTTGGTTCGGTATTCATGTTAGTTGCTTTGATTTACATGTTTACACAGTCAGGAAGCTTCGGAATTCTCGACTTTCATCAAATGCCGTTGAGCATTGAAGAGCAGATTTATATATTCCTTGCATTCCTAATCGCCTTCGCGGTTAAAGTTCCCATGTGGCCTGTTCATACTTGGTTGCCTGATGCTCATGTTGAAGCCCCAACAGGTGGTTCAGTCATACTAGCTGCGATCATGTTAAAAATGGGTGCCTACGGATTCCTACGATTCAGTTTACCAATTACGCCCGGTGCTAGTGCGGAACTGGATTGGCTTGTAATTTTGTTGTCATTAATCGCGGTGGTGTACATTGGTTTTGTCGCACTTGCGCAAAGTGATATGAAAAAACTTATCGCTTACTCCTCGATTTCACATATGGGCTTTGTGACATTAGGCTTGTTTGTCGCTTTTAGTATTTATGAAAATACGGGTAGTTATCAGGGGGCGGCGCTAGGTATTGAAGGCGCAATGGTGCAAATGATTTCTCACGGATTCGTTTCCGGGGCTTTGTTCTTATGTGTAGGCGTGTTATACGACAGGATGCACAGTCGTGAAATAAGTGCTTACGGTGGTGTAGCTAACACAATGCCGATATTTGCTGGATTTGCTGTGTTATTTGCGATGGCCAATGTAGGTCTTCCGGGAACTTCTGGTTTTGTTGGTGAGTTCATGGTGATACTTGCTGCCGTTAAATCCAATTTTTGGATCGCATTCCTTGCGGCAACAACATTAATTATTGGTGCGGCTTACACATTGTGGATGATTAAACGTGTGATTTTTGGCGAGGTGGCAAATGATAGTGTTGGTAAGCTACAGGATTTGAATCGTCGAGAATATTGGATATTGGGTTCACTTGCAGTTCTCGTTATTCTGCTCGGAGTGTGGCCAAATCCGTTGTTGGAAGTGATGCATGCAACTGTTGATAATTTAGTTACTCACATTGCAGATCCCAAAATATAATCTATTAGAGACTTACAAATGACAGTTGCTTTATCTGAATTTGCACCCTTACTGCCAGAAATATTTATTCTGACAATGGCTTGCGCCGTGCTGATTATTGATTTGTATCTAACGGATAAAAATCGACACATCAGTTATTTATTGGCATTAGCCACTATGGCAGGAGCCGGTATAGTGACTTATATCGTGATGCCAACAACGCCTGAGATCGTCTTGGCTGGCACTTTTATTAGTGACCAGATGAGCGCCGTGCTCAAAATGTTTGTCTATCTTATTACTGCAGGTGTATTGGTTTATTCTCGGCAATATCTTGTTGAGCGGGATCTATTCAAAGGCGAATTCTATGTATTAGTACTGTTTGCAGTACTGGGCATGATGGTGATGATATCAGGGCACAATATGCTGTCTATTTATCTTGGCCTTGAATTGTTGTCACTCTGTTTATATGCACTGGTTGCTTTACAAAGAGATTCTTCGACAGCTGTTGAAGCAGCAATGAAATATTTTGTACTGGGTGCGTTAGCATCGGGTATGTTGCTTTACGGAATGTCTATGATCTATGGCGCTTCCGGTAGCTTAGATCTCATGGAAATCGCAGAACACATTAAAGGTGTTCAAGAGAAAGACTTGGTTCTTCTATTGGGAGTGGTCTTTATTATAGTCGGTTTGGCATTTAAGCTCGGAGCAGTACCGTTCCATATGTGGGTGCCCGATGTATATCACGGTGCACCAACCGCAATTACCTTGTTTATCAGCACTGCACCAAAAATTGCGGGTTTTGCCATTATTATCCGTCTAATGGCGGATGGAATGGGAGATCTTCAGCACTACTGGCAGGATTTCCTTATTGTCATTGCTGTTCTATCGTTAATTATTGGTAACATTATTGCTATTGCGCAAACTAATTTGAAGCGTATGTTGGCTTATTCAACAATTGCTCATATGGGTTTTTTGTTATTGGGTATCATTGCAGGCACAGCAGAAGGTTATTCGGCTGCAATGTTTTATACAATCGCCTACGCCATTATGGGTCTTGGTGCCTTTGGTATGATAATTCTATTGAGTCGAGCAGGTTTTGAAGCGGATCGACTAGAAGATTTTAAAGGCTTGAATGATCGCAGTCCTTGGTATGCATTTATTATGTTGATTATTATGTTTTCCATGGCGGGCGTGCCACCTGCGCTTGGCTTCTGGGCAAAACTTGCCGTATTGGAATCCGTCGTCAATGTTGGCTTAACATGGTTGGCAATTATAGCCGTCGTAATGTCGATAGTTGGTGCGTTTTACTACATACGACTCATTAAGCTTATGTACTTCGATAAAGCAGAAGATACTGCGCTTATAGAAGGTACACTAGATCTAAAAGCGATATTGAGTGCTAATGGGATTGCAATTCTAGCGTTGGGGATATTTCCTGGTGCATTATTAGCCATCTGTACAAACGTTATGCTTTAGTTTCGACCCACAAAATCTACAATAAAAAAGGCCGCGTTAAAAAACGCGGCCTTTTTTATTGTTCTTCTTCGATAATCTAAACAAGACTCAGCCAAACACGAAAGCTGATTTGCCAGCGGCTGTCGCGTGATTTTAAAGTGTTGCCGACACGGATGTCGGCGTCAAACACCATGGATTGGTTATTGTGTCTTCAAAATCATGCGACAGTTGCTGGCAAATTCACATCAGGCTGAGTTTTGTTTAGAAGCAAGAATTAAAAAACTTAATATAAATAGATAATCTGTCGTAATTAGATTATGGCATTGATACAGACCTCTTATGAGTAAAACATTACTAATAGTTGATGATGAAAGAAACATTGTTTCAGCATTGAAGCGACTTTTTCGCCGAGAGGATGTTGAGGTTTTAACCGCCGACAGTGGTGCAAGCGGACTTGAAATATTAAACAGCACAAAAATAGGCGTAATTCTATCTGATCACATGATGCCAGAAATGACCGGCGTTGAGTTTTTAAGGCAAGCACAAGAAATCCAACCAGATACTGTTCGTATTGTATTAAGTGGATATACTGATCTAAAAACCATAGTAGATTCAATTAATAAGGGAGCGATTTGGCGGTTTTTAACTAAACCATGGGATGATGAGCTGCTTAAAAATACTGTTTATGAGGCATTTGAAAATTACCAACTAAAAGAAACTAACAAGCAGCTGACAAAAGAACTCTCGGAAAAAAATGAAACTCTACGTGTGTACACAAATGTACTAGAAGGAGTCATTGAGGAAAAAACTCAATCTCTTGCATTCAATCAAAAGGCATTGCAAATTTCGCATGATATCCTCGAACAATTGGATGTCGCTATTATGGGTGTCGATGAAGCTGGGACCATCGTTATTGCCAATCGGTATGCGCATAAGTATTTGTCTGTAGGAGGTAAATTGATGCTGGGAAAAAATATAACATCAGTTTTCCCGATCGAATTTTGTGAAGCTGTATTGCAGACTGATTCGTCAACGCATCATACTTTAGCCGATAGTAGTTTGTCAGGCGAAAAACTAAATGCGAGTGTTATAGCACTTCAGCCACCTGCTCTGGCAAAAGGGTTTATCCTAACTTTTTCAAAAAGTATGGAATAGCGACAATGAAAACCACAATTGAAATGCCTATTGAAGAGTTAAAAGTTGGCGATTGCACAGCAGCACCGATAATTACTGAAAATGGAGTGTGTATACTCGAAGCAGAAGTGGTGTTGACGGCTGTTCATATAGCTTCTTTGCTTAAAAAGAATATTAAAACGGTTGTTATTGAAAAAGAACAAAAATATACGGCTGGCGAAGTTGCGGTATACAAAGAGCAATTAATTGTTAATTTGAGAAAACAATTTAAATATTACAAAGAAGAGGATACTGTAAAAAAAAACCTAATAAAACTTTTATACCGTCATTTCATGCATAAATATGAAAGCTGATATCAATCATTTCATAGCGGGCATTGAAGAATTGCCATCGTTCTCTGATTCAGTGAGAAAGATAATTGATCTTTTTAATCAGGGAGAAGTTGATGTTAAGAATCTTGAGCAGATTCTTGCGCATGATGCTGGTATCACCACTCAGGTACTGCGCATCGCAAACTCTCCATTTTTCGGATTCAACGGTAAAATTCGATCGATTAAGGACGCTTGCATGATACTTGGCTTGCCAAGTGTGTACAACTTAGTCACAGCAGCAGCAATATTAGATCGTTTCCCTGACGAAGAAAATAGCGTCATAAATTACAACAATTTTTGGCTGCACTCCATGGCGGTTGGTATTGCTACTAAAGATATTATGGAAAAAGCAAATAAAGTGAGTGATAGTGCGTTCCTCTCAGGTTTGATTCACGATATTGGCAAGCTGGTTTTAGACCGGTATTTTAAAGAGGAGTATCTCCAAATTGTGCAATATCAAAAGGAACACCAGTGCCCTATGATTGATGCAGAAAGAGCGGTGATAGCCATGGATAATGCTGAAATAGGCGCTATGTTACTAGAATCCTGGAAATTACCGGATGAAATTGTCTCTATCACGAGAAATCATCATAAGCTGAATACAGAACAGTACCTGGATGTTTCTTGTGCAATTCACTTGGCAAATATTCTTGTGAAAGGATTGAATATTGGAGATAGTGACGGAAATCATATCTCAAACATGTCCCCTAAAGCATTGTCTTATTTAGAGCTAAGCTGGGATGACTTATCATCACTGCTTCTTGTTATTGAAAAACATGTAAAAGACTATGAGGTTTTAAGTTAGTCCAGTGCAAGTGAAATTGTCTTTGAAAGTTGTTTTATTAATTTCGCGCGCCACACCCATGCCACCCATTGCCCATATTTTTCCCTAGTTTTACCACACGTATAACAACCTAAAAAAAGCATTCCGATTCTAAAGAAAAGCATTTGAATTGACGAAACTGTAATGAATCACCAGTTTGGTGAGATCCGGAAATTTAGTATTTTTTATTGTTTAACATTTGTATTAATTCCTAGTGGCTAACAATGCACCGTTGGTTTACATTCGATTTGGGCTTCTTAATGGCGAAATTTAATTTATCAAACGAGAGATATGGATATCAAAACTGATAAAAATGCTACTACTAACGAGAAACTAGAGAAATGCTCAGTTCTCTTGGTTGATGACGAAAGCAACATACTAAAATCACTGACTCGACTTTTCAAAAAAGACGGTTATAAAATGTTTTCCGCAGAAAGTGGAGAGCAAGCATTGGAGTTAGTGAAAAGCATGGATTTTGATCTGGTCATTTCAGATATGCGGATGCCAGGTATGTCAGGTGTTGAACTGCTAGAGAATGTTAAAACACATTCTCCTAATACAATGCGAATATTACTCACTGGATTTGCAGATATTTCATCAATTGTAGATGCAGTGAATAAAAGTGGTATTTATCGTTACGTAGCGAAACCCTGGGATGATCAAGATTTTCGATTAACTGTTAAAAGTGCGTTAAAACAAAAATTTCTCGAATGTGAGCGAATTAGATTAGAAATACTCACAAAAAAACAAAATGATGAGTTAATAACTCTCAATGAAAACCTAGAAGAAAAAGTAAAAAGACGTACTCAGAAGATTAGTGACATGATGGAAGAGCTTGAGGCGGTAAATTCATCATTGCGTAAAAGCTACATGTCGATAATAAAAGCATTTTCCAGTATGATCGATTCAAGAAGTACTTTGCTAGAAGGGCATTCACGCCGTGTTGCAGATCTAGCGAGAAGTGTTGCTGTAGAAATGAACTTCTCAGACAAAGAAGTGCAAGACATATTTCTCGCTGGTTTGTTGCATGATATTGGCAAGGTTGGACTTTCAGACAATATTATCAGTAAACCAGACTCCATGTTAGTCAAAGCAGAACAAGACAAGGCAAGAATGCATCCTTTTTGGGGTGAGGCTTTACTCATGGGCATAGAGCCATTGCAAAATGTCTCTCGCTTTATTCGTTACCATCATGAAAGATATGACGGGACAGGATTTCCAGATCAATTAAGTGGGCAAGACATACCCATTGAATCTCGTATCTTGGCAATTGCTAATGATTTTGACGCGTTAAAAATTGGCACAATGTTTTCTCGTAAATATACCAAAGAAGAAGCATTGAAATTCATATTAAGTCACCGAGAAGATTACTACGATCCTGAAGTTGTTAAGGCTTTTGTCGCAATCCATAAACAAAAAGAAGATAGCAATAAGCAAGGATTTGACAGTAAGTTGGAAATGCATACTTCGGAATTGAAACCGGGAATGGTTGTAGCGCGAGATATTCATACGAAAGATGGAAGGTTATTATTACCTCGAGGTCATGTACTTGAAAAGTCGAGTATTGACAAGTTGAGGAACCTAGAAAGAACGTTAAATGATATCTTTAAAGTTAAAATAAAGTTTCGGACAGTTCGGTATGACTAAGGGGCTGTCAACGTTCATCATCTGATAGTTTCTATTTTCATTGAACACATCAAATAGATGATGATTAGTTTTTAGATTTTTATTACTCATTTAAATAGATATATTCTTAACCATGTCAAAAGATAAAATTGAAATCGATATATTTTCTGGTTTAAAAGCACTTAGTGAATCTGCTTTTCCAAAAGTGTGTAAGAGCTGTGGTAAAAAATACGAAACAGCTGAACAATATTTACATGAGACTGAGACTATCAGTGGATTAAAATCAGGCTTAAAAGCCGCTGAAGAAGATGATGGTGTAATGGTTATAGAAGCATTTAGAAATTGTTCTTGTGGTTCAACACTGATGGATTATTTTTCGGATCGACGCGATACAAGTGAAAAAGGACTGAAAAGACGAGAGAGATTCGCAGATCTATTAACAAAATTAGAAAGAAATGGTATCGAGGTTTCTGTCGCTCGCGAGGAGTTGATTAAAGTTCTAAGAGGTCAATATAGTGAGATTCTCAATGAATTCGTAAACAAGAAATAGTGTGTCTACTTTTCATGAACATAATTCGATAGGATACAGCTGTGAAAAAAATCACAATGTTGACTTTTCAGATTCCCATTTGAATATTAGATATACACCTCTAATGCTCGATATAATTATGGTGGCGATTGTGTTGCTCGTCATAGGTATTACATGTACATTATACAGCGCTTCGTTTGAGCAGCAACGAATGCGTTTGACTGAACTCACAAAAAATCAAGCTAGATTGATCAGTGCAATGGGTGATCATAAAAATGTACACCTTGATAATACTATTGCTAAAAGTGCTGTATGTACTACTTTAAGCCAAATTGTGCAGGCACACAAAAGTATAAATAAGTTGCTGCTTAGTGCTATTGGTTTACCAGTACTTAAAAGCAAATAGAAAACAGATGTTACCTGTTTTAACGTTAATAAGAAGATCTAAATAACTAAAATATCTATACTGGTTTAACTTATTTAGTAAAAAATTTGCAAAAGCAGTAATCATGTGACAATTGATTCAAAAACAATCTTTGCCAATCTTAAAAAACAGCTTTTGAGCGGTGATCTAACATTACCAGGGCTACCGGACATTGCACAGCGAGTTCAACGTGCTATTAGCAACGAAGATTATAATATTTCGGATGTTGCTCGAATTATTCAAACCGATATCCCTCTTTCCGGAAGAATTATCCAAGTAGCAAATAGTCCACTCTACAAAGGTGTCGTACCTGTTGAAAGTTGTCATGCGGCGGTCGTTCGATTGGGGATGAAAGTTGTACGAAGTCTTGTAACAAGCTTTGCTGTAAGAAGACTTTATACATCCAAAAATTCAAAATCACGGAAACATATGGAGCAGCTTTGGAAGCATAGTGTAAAAATCGGCGCAATTAGTTTTACACTTGCACGTGTGACACCTGGGTTTGATCCTGAAAGAGCGATGCTTGCAGGTTTAACGCATGATATTGGTGAACTTATCATTCTTCAATATACCGAATTAAATCCAAACTTATTAACGAATGAGTTGGCGGTGCAAGAGGTTGTTAAAACCTATAAAACCCGACTCAGCGGGGTCATTCTCAAACATTGGCGCTTCGATGAAGAGTTTATAAAAGCTGCACTGGGAGCTGAAGATTGGTTACGCAATCCTTCGGATACTGCAGATTTAGCAGATGTTGTCATGGCGGCGCATATCATGGAGATGACACTGGTAAATCAGCTTCCTGAAGGTGTCGACGCTTTTAACGATTTACCTGTTTATCTTAAGTTCCCCGTATTTAAACTGGGTGAGTTTGCTCATCGTGAATTGATGATGGAATCGCAGGATGAGATTTCCGAATTGCAGAAATTGCTGCGCTGAAGATTAAACCTTAATTGCTTAAGGTTTGGTATATACTACAATAGTTACACCACCTTTCTTCCGGAATTTCCTTTTTATTTTTTGCTTCAATAATTGCACAGCTCGGTTCATTAATATGACTGCAATTGCTAAATTTGCAGGTACCTAGAAAAGGACGAAACTCTTTAAATCCCCAGGCGATTTTTTCTTTGGGAATATGCCAAAGGCCAAAATCTCGAACCCCTGGTGAATCGATTATTGAACCTTCATAGGGGAGATGATAAAGACGTGAAGCACTTGTGGTGTGCTTCCCTAATTTGGAAATTTCTGAAATTTCGCCAATTTGGATTTCTATATCGGGTAACAACGCTTTTATCACTGACGATTTTCCCACACCTGATTGACCGACAAGTATAGAAATATTGTTGAGAAGTCTATCTTCTAAAACTTTCATTCCTTTTCGAGATGTTGAAGTAATAAACATCAGTTCATAGCCGATAGTTTTATAGTACTCCAATTTAGATTGAAGTTTTTCAAATTCATTGGGACTAAGCAGGTCGATTTTATTGATAACAATAGTAGCAGTAATACCGGTAAGCTCTACTGCAACCAGATAACGATCAATGAGCGGTGTTTGCAATGCTGGGACAGGGGAGTTAACAATAAAAATTTGACTGATATTGGCGGCGACGAGTTTCGTGTTGCCATGAAAGTTAGGTCGTTCTAAAACAGTGCTACGGGGTAGAACAGCAGTGATTACACCATTGTTTTCATCAATAGCCTGCCAAACAATATTATCACCGACAACAATGCCCCCGAGATTTTGTCGTGCGATGCATTGAATATGTTTACCGTCGTCACTTTCAATGAGGTGGTTGACGCCAAAACAGGCAATGACTCGTCCGTTGCGCTCTTTACTATCTTCATTTGTTGTGAGTGAATCTTCTGCCGCTGACGATTTTTTCTGTGCGCGTTTGATACGTTCTTGCTGAATTTTCTCTACGCGCCAGGCTTGTTTTTTTGATAATTTCCGTTTGGTCATGCTAACTCTTCATTTAATGGCTAAAGTCATGATTCGATCTTTATGCAATGAGCTGGTGTGATTATAAGTTTATTTATAAAGCAAGGACTCGACTATTTGCATATATGTTCTAAAATAGCGCCATACTATTTGATGATAAGGATTTTTACATGCCACAAGATGACAATAACTTAATTTGGATTGATCTGGAAATGACAGGTTTAGATCCTGACAGTGATCGTATCATTGAAATTGCGACCATTGTAACAGATAGTCAGCTCAATATTTTAGCAGAAGGTCCAATGATCGCTATTCATCAAGCGGATGAGATAATGTCTGGCATGGATGAATGGAATACAAACCAACATGGAAAATCGGGTCTCATTGAGCGGGTAAAAAATAGTCTATATAGTGAAGAAAAAGCAGAACAAGAAACAATTGCGTTTCTCTCAGAATATATACCGAAAGGTAAATCACCCATATGCGGAAATACTATTTGTCAGGATCGTCGGTTTTTAAACCGCACAATGAAAGAACTGGAAGAGTATTTTCATTACCGTCACCTAGATGTGAGTACAATTAAAGAGCTCGCCAGCCGCTGGGCACCAGATGTTTATAATGGATTTGAGAAAAAAGGCTCACATTTAGCGATGGATGATATTCGAGAGTCAATCGCTGAGCTGAAATATTATCGAGAACATTTTATGAAGTTCTAGTTGTTTTGATCCAATTGCTGGCTCAACGCCCACTCTATGTGTTCTTTTACCAAAGCTGTTGAGTCAGTTAGTTTTTCATTCAAACGTGCTACTACTTCTGCACTAAAATCTGCATTGCCAAGTGCCACCGCAATGTTTCTTATCCAACACTCATAACCGATACGGCGAATAGCGCTGCCTTCTGTGTTCTTTAAAAATGTTGCCTCATCCCAGGAAAAAAGTGTTAGTAACGTCGTAGAATCTAAATCGTGTCGTACTAAAAAGTCTTGTTCTGATGATGGTTCGCTAAAACGATTCCAAGGGCAGACGAGTTGGCAGTCATCACAACCGTAAATTCGGTTCCCCATGGCTTTACGGAACTCAAGGGGGATGGTGCCTCTATTTTCAATCGTTAAATATGAGATGCAACGACGAGCATCAACCTTGTAGGGAGCAACAATTGCTAGCGTAGGGCAATCATCGATACAAGCCGTACATTTTCCGCAATGTGAGCTGAGCGTTTTATCGTTGGGTAACGCTATATCAACATATATTTCACCGATAAAAAACCACGATCCTGCTTCACGACTGAGTAGATTTGAGTGCTTCCCTATCCAGCCCAATCCCGCTTTTTCTGCAATGGCTTTTTCCATCACAGGTGCACTATCAACAAATACGCGGAAACCAAAAGGCCCAATTTCTTGCTCGATTTTTTTTGCGAGAAGTTGTAAACGTTTGCGTAGGGTTTTGTGGTAATCACGCCCTAAGGCATAACGGGAAATATATGCCAGACTTTTGTTGTTTAATACGTCCCACGCATCTCGTGATTTTTTTGGATAATAGTCCATACGTGCACTGATGATGCTTATGGTACCGGGTTCCAGTTCTTGCGGGCGACATCGTTTTAGTCCATGTTTTTCCATGTAATTCATTGATCCATGGAAATGTTGCTTAAGCCATTGTTGGAGTTGGCTTTCAGTCTGTGTTAGAGAGGTATCACTAATGCCGATTTGCTGAAATCCGAATGTTTTCCCCCAGGATTTTATTTTTTGTGCGAGTAATACCGGGTCTTGTGTGGAGTGTGCTAATGTTTTCATAACTCAGTAAATCAAGAATTAATCATAATATTATACCGGGCTTCGCACCCATAGATAGAAGTATTCCTCAAAATCTGATCATATTCGCTATTTATACATATATTTCGATTGAGAGAAGCCTTTATAATTAAAAGTATGAAAACTTTTCCATTATATTCTGCCGCACAAACCCGTGATCTGGATGCGCTTTGTATCGCAGATGAAAAGATAAGCGGCTATAGCTTGATGCAACGAGCAGGGCAGGCGGCATTTAATGCCATTATTAAGTGTTGGCCTGACATAAAATCTATGACGGTTGTGTGTGGTATTGGTAATAACGGTGGCGATGGCTATGTGATAGCACAATTGGCAATTGAACACGAAATTTACGTTAATCTGATTCAGCTTGGCGATTTATCGAATCAATCAGGTGATGCTTCACTGGCACGGCAAGCATTGGAAAAGATTTCCACAAACATGGAACCCTTTAATCATCAGCAGTTTGATTCGGATTTAATCGTTGACGCAATTTTTGGTACCGGTTTAACGCGGGAAGTTGGAGATGATTGGGCAAAGGCGATTACAGCTATCAATCGTTCAAATTGCCCTATTGTAGCTATAGATATTCCCTCAGGACTCCACGCAGATACGGGTTCAATACTGGGATGTGCAGTGAATGCTGATACTACAGTAACTTTTATTGGGCGAAAACAAGGTCTGTATACTGGCGAAGGTAAACAGCTTTGTGGCGAAATTCTGTTTGAAGATCTTAATGTCTCTCATCATGTCACTCAAAAAATTGACCCTGCAAGCTATTGTATTGATGCCTTGTCAGGGCCGTTATTAGAAAAGCGCCTGGCAAATAGTCATAAAAAAGATTTCGGACATGTGTTGCTCGTCGGCGGAGCACCTGGAATGCGGGGCGCTATTCAATTAGCTGCTCACGCAGCTTTGAGAAGTGGGGCAGGCTTGGTAACTGTCGCTACACATCCAGATCATGCCGCTTATTTTAATATCGCTATTCCTGAAATTATGGTGCTAGGTATCGATAATCAAAACGATCTACATTCATTAATGGATAGAGCAGATACTATTGTGATTGGCCCGGGGCTTGGTCAAACTCAATGGTCGAAAGAACTGTTTTCTCGTGCTGTGAGTGGTGATCATCCTTTGGTTGTCGATGCAGATGCATTAAATATTCTGGCAACACAAAAACTGAAACGAGATAATTGGATTTTAACACCGCATCCTGGAGAGGCATCACGGTTACTTGGTACGTCACCCTCAGAAATTCAATCGGATCGCTATGGCATGGCAAAGAAAATTCAGAACAACTATGGCGGCGTATGTGTTTTGAAAGGCTCGGGTACCATAATTCATGATAATGATAAAACTATGGTCTGCCCGTTTGGTAATCCGGGAATGGCAACTGCAGGCATGGGGGATGTTTTAGCAGGTGTGTTAGGGAGTGTTATTGGGCAATCCAGAAGCTATAAATTACCACTAGGGGAAGTGGCTGCATTTGCGGTTTCTCTTCATTCCTTGGCTGGAGATCGTGCAAGCATTGCAGGAGGAGAGAAAGGTTTAATGGCATCTGATTTAATCCCATATTTAAGGCTGTTGATTAATGAGTGTGCATGAACTCATGTTTGAGATAAAGACCGAAGATGAAATGATGCAATTCGGCAGTGCATTAGCAAAAGTTTGCGAGCCGGGATGTGTTGTATTTTTAGAAGGTGAATTAGGTGCTGGTAAAACAACATTGGTGCGTGGAGTATTGCGAGCCCTTGGGCATAGTGGCGCAGTTAAAAGTCCGACTTACACATTGGTGGAACAGTATGATTTTGATAAAAAGAGAATTTATCACTTTGACCTTTACCGACTAGGTTCTCCAGAAGAATTGGAGTACATGGGGGGAAGGGATTATTTTCAGGCAAA
Source organism: uncultured Ectothiorhodospiraceae bacterium (assembly GCA_945787715.1). GTDB lineage: Bacteria > Pseudomonadota > Gammaproteobacteria > S012-40 > S012-40 > CALZJE01. The sequence goes on from CALZJE010000013.1 coordinate 66,957, forward strand.
TACAATCAGTTTTATTGAATGGCCAATGAACGCCGAAGGTTATTTACCAGAAGCAGACTTAACAATCGTAATTGAGTATCAAGGAATGGATCAAAGATTTGTTCAAATTAATTCTTCCACAACACTGGGTGAAAGCATGTTATCTGCATTAAAAAAAGACAATGGACTGGTTTCTGCATCGCAGGCTGAGTGAAATACGATCAAATGCGAAAGTTATGGTGAAACAAGGACAAAATTTAATGGAATGTTGTAATGGCTGTGATTTAGGTCATAATAGATACAATAATAATGCGCAATTATTATTGCTTCGATTGTTAAATTTCTAAGAAGTATAAATATTATAAATTATCGTGACAAGTAATTGGCGTTTTTTCAACTTAATAATAGTGGCTATGAAGATTAAAGCACTTACCTATAAATTATTCCTGTTATTATTATTTTTCATAAGCAACCCTGTGTGGGCGGTGAGTAATGAAATTAATAATATTCGATTTTGGGATTCTCCTGATACTACTCGAATCATTATTGATTTAAAAAACAAACCTAAATATGATTCTTTTCTGTTAGAAAATCCTAACCGGATAATTCTTGATCTCAATCAGACCAAGTTTAACGGTAAAATTCCCTATATAAAACGCAGCCACACTTTTATAAAAAATGTACGTCATGCTAGGCGTGATAATAAAGCTCGTCGAGTGGTCATTGATACTAAAGGGGCTGTGAAATATCGAACATATGCTTTGCTCCCTAATAAAAGTTATGGTCACAGATTAGTTATTGAGTTAACTGAAAAGAAAACGAAAAAAAGCGTAGCTAAGAAAAAAACACAATCGGTAGAAAAACCGGCGCCAACTCGCGTAAAACTCCGCGATATTATTGTGGCAATTGATGCTGGGCACGGTGGTGAGGATCCAGGAGCTATTGGTAAGTACAAAACACAGGAAAAACATGTTGCTCTTTCAATTGCGAAAAAACTAAAGCGACAAATTAACAAACAGAAAGGGATGCGAGCCATCCTAGTGCGCACTGGTGATTATTACATTAGTTTGAGAAAACGAATGCAGATCGCCAGGGAAGCACGGGCTGATATGTTCGTCTCAATACATGCGGATGCCTTTAAAAACTCAAATGTAAAAGGGGCATCCGTCTTTGTATTGTCTGAAAAAGGGGCAAGTGACGAAAGTGCAAAATGGCTTGCAAATAGAGAAAATGCATCTGATTTAGTGGGAGGCGTAAGCCTGGATGATAAAGAGGCGGTGTTAGCAAAAGTTTTGCTGGATTTGTCTCAAACAGCGACCATTGATGCAAGTACACGTGCTGCTAGCAGGATTTTATCGGAAATTAGTAATGTTGGTCCAGTACATCGAAATAGTGTGCAAAGTGCAAAATTTGTTGTGTTAAAGTCCCCAGACATTCCCTCAATTTTAGTGGAGACAGCTTTTATTTCAAATCCTCAAGAAGAACGTCGATTGAATAATAATCGCTATCAAGCTAAGTTGGCTAAAGCAATTACCCGTGGGATAACAAATTACTTTAAAAAAAGCCCGCCACCAAATACCTATTTAGCGAGAATCAGCCGTTTATCATTCGACAGTGCTGTGGTAACGGTTAAAGAAAAATTACAAATAAGCTCAAATGGGGATACATAGTCAATATTTATGAATATTTAATCACGAACTACGTGTTTTAACTTATTTTTGTCACAAGAATGGATTGGGCATAATTTCTCGCACACATGGGTAAACGGAATTTCAAGACAACGGTACTGAGTTTCTTTGTACTATTTGCAATGGCAGTTGCAGTAGGTTTTTTGTATTTATTGGAGCGAGAAGAGATCTATGCAACGATTAAAAATAATAATAAAAAACTGGTCAGCAATGAGCAGGAGTCCCATAGTCAAATAACTGAAAAATGGTCAGAAGTATTGACCGATATTTCCGTTCATCGTGATTTCCTGAGCTATGTTAATTCTTATGTTCTTAATAATGGAAATATAAGTGCAGATGCTCAAGGAAATGTTGAACATTTGTTTAGTGATGTATCGCGATTCGATGCGAATTCCATACACAGAATTAGATTTATTGACGCGAATGGTTTTGAGCGAGCAATGGCGGAACAAGGATCTGTTGTTCGGGATTACCAAAATGTGGCAGAAGAGCCGTATTTCAAACAAAGCATTAGCCGGGGAAAAAATACCACTTTTAACTTTGACTTCGACAACCAGCGTTCAACCGCATTCATTCATCTTTTTTATCCTATTCTAAGCGGTAATCAAACTGTTGGTGTTTTAACTGTTTCGGTTGATATTAAAGCGCTGTTGCAAAAGTATGAGCACTTTCTTTCTGCTAATCTGATGCAACATGTCATTATGCTTTCCAGGCAAGGGGAGGTAATCTACTCTTTGCCTAACAGGAACTATAGTCCAAAAGAAATTAAACGAATATTTGGCTTGATAAAACAAAGCAATGCAAAAAGCCATGTTATCGAATATCAAAACAATATTTGGAGCTACTTTAAAAACGAAGATTTAAATTTCTATATATTGTTTGAGGCAAAAGGAAAAGAGCTACTCTTACAACTGAACCACAAATATCGTACGTTAGCGTTTGTTGTTGGTTGTGGCGCATTGTTATTGTTACTCGTTATATTTGCAACAACTCGCCGAGGAATAAACGAGAGTAGTTTAGCCAGTTCTAATCGAGCGATGAATGACCAACGTTCCTTCCATTTTTCGTCTATCAGTGACGAAATTCGTCCGCCAATAAATACACTACTCGGTTCTCTCTCTACTTTGACAGAAGTTTCGAAGCTTGATGAAAAGCAACAATTTTATGTCGGATCTGCAAAAAAGTCTGCAGACTATTTACTTGAGCTTGTGAATGAGTTTCAAGACTTCTCAAAAATCAACAAAGGTGAATTTCAATTAGAAGAGATCGAGTTTGATTTAAGAACAACAATACATGATGTTGCTGAATTGATGTCTGCTCAAGCCTATAAAAAAGGCTTAGAGGTTTCCTGCCTTGTAAATTCTAATGTTCCTCTTCGTGTTATCGGAGACGCGACACGACTACGGCAGGTCATGATTAATTTGATCAGTTTTGCTGTGGAGTACACTGAGCATGGCGAGATTTCTATATTTGTTTCTTCCAAAGGAAACGATGACGAAAACAAAACCATTATTATTGATATTAGCGATACAGGGAATATTGTTGATCAAGAAACAATGCTGGAACATTTTAAACTATTAACAGATGTTAGAAACTATAACAAGCCCAGTTACGGCAGCAAAGGTTTAGGCCTAGCCCTTTCGACTCAGATTCTTGAAATGATGAAAGGTGATATCGAAGTCAAAGAGAATAATTCGGGTGGCAACACATTTGCAATTCAATTACCAATGAAAGTTGGTCGTGTAGGAGAGCCCGCGAAGCCTAAAGATAATCTGGCGAATAAACGTGTGTTAGTTATTGGTGAGGTAGAAAGAAATCGTTTATCGCTCTCCAAAGCATTAGGTACCTGGGGAATGTCTGGTGCGAGTATGGAGGAATTTTCTCGTGTTACTAATGTATTAAGAGAGGCGAAGTTTAACAATAAAGACTTTCGCGTCTGCATGATTGATGTTTCCCTCAGTTCGTCTAGTGAAAAAGCGTTTTCGGTGGTGAAGGAAATTCGCAAAGAATTTACCGAGTCTGAATTGGCAGTCATTATATTGACCGGACAAGGAAAGCCTGGCGATGCAAAAATTGCAAATGAGCTTGGTGTTCAAGCTTATTTGACGAAACCATTAACGCGGGATACCGTTCATGATTCTCTTCTTGAAGTACTGGGTGTTACTGCACCCAACGCCGCAAAAATTGTCACTCGGCATACACTCAAAGAGGGGAGTAATAAAGGGATACCAAAAATTCTTGTTGCTGAGTTCGATGTTGAAGATCAAAAACGTCTGGTCAAATTTTTCAAGAAGAAAGGTTATCTTATTGACGTCGCACTAAACGGCGACATGGTTGATACTGCCATCAAGATCTATAATTACAGCCTGATATTGCTCGATATTCAGTTGCCAAGACTGGATATTTTTCGCTTTGCCAGTGATTTCCGTCAAAGTGAACAAATCTACAATCAATCGATAGATATAGATTCTCAGTCTCAAAAACGCGTTCCTATTATCGCGATTGTAGAAAGATCGGATGGTGTTGAAATAGAAAAATGTAAAAAATTAGGTCTGGATGATTTGGTACTAAAGCCGATTAATGAAACGGAACTTGATGTTCTCGTTCAGGATTATTTGGAACTCAACAAAACTGCTTAATTTAAAGTAATTGCGGAAAAGATCCCTTAAAAAGGTAACCGTAAAAAATCTATTTTTCTAAGTGTTACGGGTATAAATGGCATACTGCCAATTCCTTTTAGCTGGGCTTTTAGGACCTATCCAAC
>CALZJE010000014.1 GCA_945787715.1 uncultured Ectothiorhodospiraceae bacterium
ATGGGCGGAATGGGTGGTATGGGCGGCATGATGTAAGCTCCCAAAGCTCCTATTAGCTTTTAAAAGCCTCGCATTTGCGGGGCTTTTTTATTCTTTTCAAACTTATGCAACTACTCAGCGTGTTTAGATTTTGTTTTAGAAGCGTCTATATTTCGCACGGAGAGAGGGACTAGGCCCAGGATGGCCGCAGGTAGAGTAATGCAGGAGCAATTACCGAGCATATAAATATATGTGACCGATTGAGTACGAAATATAGACGCTTCTAGGGCAAAAGATGAATACGCTGAAATGAAAAAACAATTACCTCCTCTCTCACTTTATATTCATTTCCCCTGGTGCATACAAAAATGCCCCTATTGCGACTTTAATTCGCACGCCATCAAACAAGGCATACCGGAATCAGAATATATTGAGGCATTACTTCGCGATCTGGAAAATGATCTGCCGCTAGTTTGGGGACGGAAAATTAATACGATTTTTATGGGCGGTGGAACACCAAGTCTATTTTCACCTGAAAGTATGGATAACTTGTTAGCGGGAATTCGCGCAAGAATTCCGCTATCCCCAAACGCAGAAATCACCATGGAAGCCAATCCTGGTAGTATTGAAAACGAACGACTTTCTGGGTTCCGAGAAACAGGAATTAATCGTGTATCGATAGGTGTGCAAAGTTTTAATGATGAGCAATTAAAACGATTAGGGAGAATACACGATGCCGATACTGCGATTAATGCGATCGAATCTGCAAAACGAGCAGGATTTGATAACTTCAATATCGATTTAATGTTTGCCTTACCTAAACAAACTGTTGAGCAAGCAATGTCAGATATTGAAACAGCACTATCGCTATCTCCAAGCCACATCTCTTACTATCAACTAACCATAGAACCCAATACAGAATTTCATCACAAACCGCCACAACTACCTGATGACGAATTAGCCTGGGAAATATTTACCCAAGGCAAAAACAAACTCGCGGAAAATAATTTTCAGCAATATGAAGTCTCTGCATATTCATTGGAAAAACATAATTGTCGACACAACACAAACTACTGGCTGTTTGGCGATTACTTAGGAATTGGTGCGGGAGCACATGCAAAAATATCCGATGCGAACCAACAAACTATTACGCGTTATTGGAAACATCGTCATCCTAAAGAATATCTTACCTCAACTCTTACTTCGACCGGCAATTCAGCTGTTGCTGGTCAGCGTACACTTAAGAGCAACGAACTTGTTTTTGAGTTTCTAATGAATGCTTTACGATTAACTCATGGATTCGATTTGCAAACCTTTCAAAAGCACACCGGACTTGAGAGAGATGAACTTTATAATAAGCTTGCACATTTTATCAACCAAGGGTTAATTATCTGGAACGACGATCAGCACACAATCAGCGCCAGCGAGAAAGGACAGCTTTTCCTCAACGATATATTAGAACAGTGTTTACCCAACTCATAGTAACCAACCCTTAATAACCAACACTAAAATTAAGTACTACTCGAGGATAATGGAGAGAAAGCTCAACTTGTGACAAGAAGTTTCGTCGTGTTAAAAAAACACCCAATCCCATAATGGGAGCAACACGAGAAACACCGGGATAACCACGACTTTTGTGGACAAGCTCCATGACTTCTGCACCTACGGAATAGTAGAGGCCTTTTCGATTAAGACTGATTAACTGGGTCATGCTGGCACCATACATATCCGAATACTTCTCTGCCAATTTCATGTATCTCATGTCAATTCTTAAGTTTCGCGCAGTGAGATAAAAAAGACCAAAAGACGAATATTCAGGATTATCAACATCAGAATTCTCAAATTTAGTTATATAACCTTGCTCTAATAAAATCCCGACAGAATTATCTTTGGCAAAAGATTCCATTCCATAAAACAACAACATAATAATAAATAACAATCTCATTCTATATTTTGCACCTGCTCTCTCATTTGTTCGATATAGACTTTTAAATCAATTCCTGCGCGAGTCGTTTCACTATCCATTGATTTAGAACACAAGGTATTCGCTTCTCGATTCAATTCCTGCATCAAGAAATCCAAACGACGCCCCATTGGTTTACTATCTTTCGTGTTAACAATTCGACGAACTTCGTCTAGATGTGTTTCCAATCTTGTTAGCTCTTCATCAACATCAGCTTTTTGTGTAATTAACACCATCTCTTGTTCCAATCTATCATTATCAAGCTGTAAACTAAGCTCACCAAAACGCTCTAATAATCGGTTTCTTGAATTTACAAGAATCAAGGGAATTCGTGTTTTTACTTCTGCCACAATCTCCTGCATGGCATCCAAACGCTCTTCAATAATTTTCCCAAGTTTTTGTCCTTCGCGTTCACGTGTTTCCACTAGCTCTGCCAATGCATTTTCTAGTGCAAAAATGGCGGCATGTGAAACTATTTCAAAATCCATTTTAGGAGCATCCATAACTCCCGGCCATTTCAAAACATCTAGCGCTGTTAGATCATTTAGCGAGTTAAACTGCTTTTCTACCGATGCACATAAAATGGAAAGTTGCTCTACCGCTGCCGCATTAACCACAACATTTTGCGCCGATTCGTCCGCGCCTTTAAAACTCATGGTGCATTCTACTTTTCCACGACTTAACACACTCTTGATGCAATTTCGAACATCGCCTTCCAATACACGAAAGTCATCAGGTAAACGTACAAACGGCTCTAAATAACGATGATTTACTGAGCGTAGCTCCCAGGTAATTACCCCAAATTCCTTTTTATATTCCTCTCTGGCGAAAGCTGTCATGCTTTTAATCATCATTTTTCCTTAATTTATCAGCGGCATATGGCGATATAATATTTACCTCCCTGCTCAGCCGCAAACACTAAAAGAATACGGGAAGTTAAAAATTGACGCATTATCTGAGGTTTCACCGACTTAAACAAGGCTATGCCCCAATCCACTAACCACTTGCCATTAAAATCAAAACTGGATCATTATCAATTAGACGAAGTTCTTGGTGGTGGTGGTTTTAGCATTGTCTATCTTGCGACAGATACCAGAAACAATGAAACTGTTGTCATCAAGGAGTATTTTCCTTCAAAACTTGCAAAGCGCGATAATGCATTAAATGTGGTCGCTAAAGATGAATCTACAGAAAAGTTTTTCAAACAAGGCCGGAAACTTTTTTTTCAGGAAGCCAGTATTCTAGCGGCAATAAAACACCCGAATGTTGTTGAAATCTTAGGCTTCATTCAAGCCAACGGCACTATCTATTCCGCTATGAATTACCAGCGTGGAATCAGCTTGCAAGCCTATTTAAAAAAAATGGGGAAGTACCGAGATGAAAAATTTATTCTAAATATATTCATCCCCATTCTGAAAGGCTTGGATGCTGTGCACAAAATGGGCTTGCTCCATCTGGATGTTAAACCGGGGAATATCTATTTACGTCAGGGACTGCCACCCGTATTACTGGATTTTGGGGCCGTGCATAAACTAATATTATCATCTGGCAGTAGACTTTTTCCTGTCGTATCACATGGTTTTTCACCGCCAGAACAATCCAGCCGCCGCTCAAAACTTGGTCCCTGGTCAGACCTTTATGCAATTGGTGCCACTATGCGTGCTTGCATCGAATCCAAACCTCCACCACCCGCAAAAGATCGTATTAAAAAAAATAACATGACACCTGCAAGTGCTCTTTATAAAGATAGATATTCAAAGCGCTTACTGAAAGCTATTGATTGGGCTATGGAACTTGACATTCACGCGAGACCACAAAATGTTGAAGAATTTTTAAATGTACTCAGACCACTGATTATCAAAAAATAAATCATTTGCTTGATCCCTCCTCATCGCTCGCGCTTAGGATGAAAGCTAAGTATAATCCAAGCCCGGATAATTCATAAATATTTCGGTTTCTCGCAAATTTATGAAATATCCAAGCTAGCTAAATCCCACCAAATTTAAGTATAGAGATAAGGTTAAGAATCATGCGTCCAAGCGGTAGAAATCCAGATGAGCTTCGAAAAATTGTTATTACACGTAATTACACCAAACATGCAGAGGGATCTATTTTAGTAGAGTTTGGCGACACAAAAGTGTTGTGTAACGCTACAATCGAAGACAAAGTGCCACGCTTTATTAAAGGAACAGGCAAAGGTTGGATAACCGCAGAATATGGGATGTTACCTCGCTCTACCGGTGAAAGAATGGGCCGTGAAGCAGCACGCGGAAAGCAAGGCGGCCGCACTATGGAAATTCAACGCCTGATTGGTCGCTCACTTAGAGCAGTTGTCGATCTGGAAAAACTCGGTGAAAGAACAATCACTGTTGATTGTGACGTCATTCAAGCAGACGGTGGCACCCGCACAGCTTCAATAACTGGCGGTTATGTAGCACTTGTTGATGCAATTAATCACGCGGCCAAAAAAGCGCCTTCTGTTAAACAGGCAATTAAAAGCCACTTAGCTTCTGTCTCTGTGGGCATTTACCAAAACACTCCCATTCTCGACCTGGACTACCCCGAAGACTCAAGTGCCGAGACAGATATGAATGTTGTTATGAACGACAAAGATCAATTTATCGAAGTTCAAGGCACGGCAGAAGGCGAATGTTTTGACATGGTCGAACTTAATTCAATGTTGGAGTTAGCAAAATCCGGCATTAAACAGCTCATTGAAGCGCAAAAAGCAGCGCTTGGTGAATAAAATGGAAGTTGTTCTTGCTACGGGTAATCTTGGTAAAGTCCGCGAATTTCAGCAAGTGCTGGGTGATTTAAAAATCACAATTCATCCACAATCCGAATACGATGTGCCCGAGGCAGAAGAGACCGGCTTGAGCTTTGTAGAAAACGCGATTATTAAAGCGCGAAATGCTGCTAAACATACAGGATTACCTGCTATTGCTGATGACTCTGGAATTGAAGTAGATTTTCTCAAAGGTCAACCGGGCATCTACTCATCCCGCTATGCTGGAGAAAATGCAAGCAATAAGGATAACAACGTTAAGCTTCTTGATGCACTACAAGGTGCTGAAGCGGGAGATAGAATAGCCCGTTTTCAATGTATCATTGTCTATTTAAAACACGAAGCAGATCCAACACCCCAGATTTTTCAAGGAACATGGGAAGGCTCTATCGCAGAATCCGCATCAGGAACTGAAGGCTTTGGATATGACCCGCTATTCATCGTGCCTAAATATAATTGCACTGCCGCAGAACTACCCTCAGAAACTAAAATTCAAATTAGCCATCGTGGGCAAGCGCTACTAAAGTTAATAAATACATTCACTGCTGAATAACTTAATTATGGTAAACGGAAATCTATACATCGTCTCTGCACCCTCTGGAGCAGGAAAAACCAGCTTGGTAAAAGCATTAGTGGAATCTACACAAAATATTCTAACCTCTATTTCCCATACAACTCGGCCGATGAGGCCAGGCGAAGTCAATGGCAGAGATTACCATTTTGTCGGAAAAAATAAATTCCTCAGCATGGAAAAAGACGGTGATTTTGCAGAATATGCAGAAGTGTTTGGAAATTATTACGCCACATCAAGCCGCTGGTTAAACGAGCAACTCTCAGAAGGTACAGATATTATTCTGGAAATTGATTGGCAAGGCGCCCAACAAGTTAAAAAATTATTTCCAGATTCAATAAGTATCTTTATTCTGCCCCCATCTCGAAAAACATTGCTCGAGCGTCTTCATACCCGCGGACAAGACAGCAAAGAAATAATCCAGAGAAGAACCCAAGAAGCGATCACAGAAATGTCTCACTATCACGAGTTTGACTACCTGATAATAAATGATGATTTTCGAACTGCATTGCTAGAGCTTAAATCAATTATCAATACTCCTCGCTTAGCAATGAGTCAACAAAAAGAAAAACATGCATCTCTTATTAATCACTTGCTGGAATAAGCCTCGGTTATCTACTATAATCACCGGTTCCCTCGATTAATAATTGGAGTGTGTTAAATGGCACGCGTTACTGTTGAAGACTGCCTCGATAATGTAGATAACCGATTTGGACTTGTATTACTCGCAACCAAACGTGCTCGACAACTAGCTAATGGCCAAGAAGCAAAAGTGCCATGGGAAAATGACAAACCGACTGTTGTTGCTTTGAGAGAAATTGCACTTAATTTAGTCAATAACGGCAATATCGACATTAAACACAAAGAAGAAATTGAAGAAGAATACACTGCGACTGTAGAACCGACTCCACCGGCAGAAAATATCTAATTCACTAGGAGCTTGTCCGAGAATAGAAGTTGTAGCGAGGGAAAGTCATTTTGAAACAGATTTTTTGATCGGTTAAGACGAATAGCCATAGCTATTCGTCGAAAAGGATCGGAAAAGCTGTTCAAAATGAATTTTTCGCAGTAAGCTTTCTATTCTCTGACAAGCTCCTAATTTATTGACGCAACTAAAGCAGTTGCGTCAAGTCCATCCCTTCCCTATAGTAATCCCTCATCTCAAATAATAATTTAGCCCACGCGTTAAGGAACTACATGAAAGCTTATGTTTTTAATTAGCGATCTCTGCTCTGTGCTTGAAACTTATCTTGACTCCGAACAAGTCAAGGAAGTGTATGAAGCCTATCGTTTTGGCGCAGAAGCCCATGAAGGGCAAAAACGCTTAAGCGGTGAGCCTTATATATATCACCCACTCGCTGTTGCACGGATTCTTGCCGGCTTAAAGATGGATCACAATACCATCATGGCGGCAATTCTTCATGATGTCATAGAAGACACCGATTACGCGAAAGAGCAACTCGCCAAACAATTTAATGAGGAAGTTGCTGATCTCGTTGATGGCGTTAGTAAGCTTACGCAAATAAAATTTGAATCCAAAGCAGAAGCTCAGGCGGAAAATTTTCGAAAGTTAATGCTGGCAATGGCCAAAGATGTACGTGTTATCCTGATCAAACTCGCTGACCGAGTGCATAACATGCGCACAATCGGCATTATGCGACCCGATAAAAGACGACGAATCGCAAAAGAAACATTAGATATTTATGTTCCCATTGCACATAGACTCGGCCTAAACAATATTCGTGTCGAACTTCAAGAGTTGGGATTTGAAGCACTACACCCACTACGCTTTAAAATACTCACTAATGCCATAAAGAAAACTCGCGGTAATCGCACTGAAGTTGTTAATAAAATAGAAAAAGCGATTAACAGCCGACTGATTGTCGAAAATATTGATAGCAAGCTGATCGGTCGAGAAAAACATCTTTATAGTATTTATCAAAAAATGAAAGAAAAGCACCTCGGCTTCTCTCAAGTTTTCGATGTCTACGCATTCAGAATCATCGTGAAATCGGTTGACGATTGTTACCGCACGTTAGGGGTAGTCCACAATATCTATAAACCATTGCCAGGACGATTTAAGGACTATATTGCCATCCCTAAAAAAAACGGCTACCAGAGTGTACATACAGTACTTTTTGGTCCTTTCGGAATGCCGATCGAAGTACAAATTCGCACCGATGAAATGGATAAAGTAGCCGAAGCAGGTATTGCCGCACACTGGCTCTATAAACAACCCGGTTCAAAAACGCCCAGCTCCCAAGGTAAAGCCCACGAATGGATACACGGTTTGCTGGAATTGCAAAAAACCACTGGCAACTCAATGGAGTTTCTAGAGAACGTTAAAATTGATCTCTTCCCCGATGTTGTTTATGTATTCACACCTAGAGGCGAGATCATGGAATTACCTCGCGGTGCGACACCCATCGATTTTGCCTATAACGTACACACTGACATCGGTAATTCCTGTGTCGCCGCAAAAGTAGACAGACACTTAAGCCCATTAAGAACGCAACTGGAGACAGGGCAAACTGTCGAAGTCATCACCGCACCTGGCGCAAGGCCAAATCCTGCGTGGTTAAATTTTGTTGTCACTGGACGTGCACGCACTCATATACGAAACTATTTGAAAAACATGCAGGACAAAGAAGCAGCAGCACTTGGAACGCGGCTTCTCGAGAAAAGCCTCGACGCATTTTCTTTGTCATTAGACAGAATTCCAAAATCTCACTTGGATCGTGTTGTAAAGAATTTCAAACTCAAAAGTTCTGATGAATTGCTTGGAGAAATAGGTTTAGGTAATCGAATGCCTTTGCTTGTCGCAAAACAATTAGTTAGTCTGCTTCCAGAACAAGAAAAATCAAGCAAGCAAAAAACAGCCAACATAAAACCTTTTAACTTTAAAGGAATATTTTCACGCTACACGCCTGCTTGGCTTAAGTCCGAAAAAGAGAAACCATTGGCGCTTTCCATTCGAGGAACCGAAGGCATTGTTGTCACTTATGCGAAATGCTGCCGCCCCATCCCAGGTGATCCCATTGTTGGAATTTTCTCTGCTGGCAAGGGCATTGTTATACATACCACAGCTTGTAAAAATGTTCGTGATTTCAGAAAATCACCGGAAAATATTTTAGAACTGCAGTGGGAGCCTGATACCGAGGGAGATTTTCAGGTAGAGGTTCGCGTTGAAGTGTCAAACCAAAGGGGAGTTCTTGCTATCGTTGCATCAGCCATTGCAGATATGGATTCCAATATAGAAAACATTAGCCTGGATGAAAGAGATTCTGGTAATACTGATCTTATTTTTCTCATTAACGTGAAGAACCGGCAACATTTAGCACAGATCATCCGTAAAATTCGACCACTTGATCAAGTGAAAAAAATAATACGCACACGAGGATAAAACTTATGGGAAAAGAAATTATTGCAACTGATAAAGCACCTCAAGCAATTGGCACCTATTCACAAGCGGTAAAAGTAGACAATACTGTCTATTTGTCTGGACAAATCCCACTTGACCCAAAAACCATGGAATTGGTAGATGGTGATATTTCAATGCAGATAAAACAAGTCTTCGAGAACCTTTCAGCAGTTTGCACAGCTTCTGGAGGATCGCTGCAGAATATTGTCAAACTTAACATTTTCCTAACAGATCTAAGCCACTTCCCAACAGTTAATGAAATAATGGCACAATATTTTGACCAGCCCTATCCAGCTCGGGCTGCTATTGGCGTTGCTGCTTTACCAAAAGGCGCCGAAGTAGAAATGGATGGAGTAATGGTTATTTAAGTGCGAATAATTCAATCATTGAATGTTAGCTGTTGAAGAATTGCTCTATCATCTCCTAGCCCAGTTGTTGCATTGTTTTTATTAGATCATTTCAATCCAATAATTTAATTCGTGTAATTGCACAACCAAAATATCAGATATTTAATTAATTGTCCGCAGTTGCAAGACACAAAACTGAGTAATTTGTATAGTCATGTTTTGGAAAAGGAATAGTAAAGAAGATGCACCTAAAACCGGCTTGATTTTATCAGGGGGTGGTGCTCGTGCAGCCTATCAAGTTGGCGTATTAAAAGGTATTGCTGAACTTGTACCTAAAGACGCACCAAATCCTTTTCCCATTATTTGCGGGACATCTGCAGGCGCAATTAACGCCGCAGCTCTAGCCATATATTCACCGCAATTTCGAGCAGCTGTTTGGCGCATGGTTCATGTCTGGGGTAATTTTCATGTAGCGCAAGTCTTTAAATCAGACTTTACTGGATTAAGCTGCAGTGCTTTGCGCTGGGGATATTCTCTACTTAGAGGAGGCGGTAACAAAAACACACCAATATCATTATTAGACCGTGAGCCTCTTACCCACTTATTAGATCACTATCTACCCTTCAACAGTATTCAGAAATCTATCGATGACGGCTATTTACATTCACTGTGTATTACTGCATCTAACTTCGTCAACGGTCACTCCGTCGCCTTTTATCAAGGGATAGAATCAATTGAGCCTTGGATAAGAGCAAATCGAATTGGCGTTCCAGCCCAAATAGGCATCGATCATTTGATGGCCTCCTCCGCTATTCCGTTTGTTTTCGCTCCTCAAAAAATTAACGGCGACTACTATGGGGACGGTACAATGCGACAAAATGCACCAACCAGCCCCGCGTTGCATTTGGGAGCGGATAAATTATTTGTGATTGGGGTTAAACATGAAAATTCTGAAGATTCCAAAAAACGCAAAATGACCAGTTACCCATCTTTGGGGCAAATTGCTGGTCATGTGCTTGATAGTATATTTCTTGACAATGTTTCAATCGACTTAGAGAGATTGGAGAGAATTAACAAAACATTCAGTCAAATTCCTGATCGTCACATCCCTGATGACAGTGCAACCATTCGAAAAGTCGATATTTTATCGGTATCTCCAAGTAAAGATTTATACACCGTTGCTGAAAAACATTATCACTACATGCCAAGTTCAGTAAGATTGTTTATGCGTGGATTAGGCACATCCAACCAAAACGGCTCAAATCTCGTCAGTTATCTATTGTTCGAGAAAGCTTATTGCCGGGAGCTTATCGCGTTGGGTTTTAGCGATACACTTGAGCGCCGCGAAGAGATCATCCCATTTCTGAATATTGAAGAATCAAATAAAAAATAACATTTTCAAGTCCTTGTTGTTGCTAAATATTTCCTTTCTTCTGCGCAGATTCTGCTTATCAATTAGTCCATATTAATAATTGGTTAACTTTAAAGCGGTTAAATAGCGGCATTCCAACAGAGCAGCACAATAAAGCTGCCAATCTCTCTTAACGGACTTCGCGAAGACTAAAATAACAATAAATAACAATAAAAAGACGCCCATAACAACAACAATAGGCACTTACATTAAAACCCGCTTCTGCGGGTTTTTTTTATTCCTAAAATATCTTAAAAGAGAGTGGTAGTAACTTTAACTAAATCCCCTTAAAATTGTTCTTTTCCAAAGTGAAAGAGAAGCTCATTTTCCATATAATTGGTTTTCTGATATCACACTTCCCAAAACACTTCTGACAGAACTTAACTCGGATAATTTATGAATCTTACCCTACGAAACAAAATAAGGATTTCGATTTAAATGCTAAATATCGCTGCAATCATTGCTGAAGAAATAAACTCTCCTGAAAGAAATATCGTGGCTGCAATTAGCCTGATTGATGAAGGCGCAACAGTCCCCTTTATCTCACGTTATAGAAAAGAGGTAACTGGTGGGTTGGATGATATCCAGTTGAGAACCCTAGATGAGCGTTTGAGTTATTTACGTGAACTGGAGGAAAGAAAGCAGGTTGTTGTTAATAGCATAAAAGAGCAAGAAAAGCTGACTCCCGATTTGCAGCAACAGATTGAATCAACCATTACTAAAACAGCACTAGAAGATATTTATCGCCCTTATATGCCTAAGCGTCGAACCAAAGCACAAATAGCCAAAGAAGCGGGGTTGGAGCCACTTGCGTTAGAGCTCTTAAACGATCAAGACTTAATACCAGAAGCTGTTGCACAAAAATTCCTAAAATCAGAAAAAGCCATCAATACCGAAAAAGATGCATTAGATGGAGCCAAACAAATTCTGATGGAATTATTTTCAGAAGATCCAGAGCTAAGCGCAAACTTGCGAGAACACATTTGGGATAACGCAAAGCTTCAATCTAATGTCGTGCTAGGAAAAGAACAAGAGGCGGCCAAATTCTCTGATTATTTTGACACAGCTGAGCCCATTTCAAAAATCCCTTCGCATCGAGGCCTTGCACTTTTTCGAGGCCGAAACGAGGGATTTCTTACACTGACACTTATTTTAGATGAAGGTGAAGAGATCAATCTACCGGCCACTAACAGTAATGTTTGCGCAATAAAAATCGCAAAGAAATTCAATATTGATGAAAACAAAAACGCTGGAAAATGGTTGTCGGAAGTTGCTCGCTGGACATGGCGAGTAAAGCTGGCCTCACGAATAGATACCGAATTAAAACTACGCTTGAAAGAAAGCGCAGAACTCGAAGCGATTAAAGTTTTCTCGCAAAACCTGAATGATCTTTTAATGGCAGCACCTGCAGGCCCTAGAGCAACAATGGGCTTAGATCCAGGATTCAGAACCGGGGTAAAAGTTGCAATCGTTGACACGACAGGTAAATTTGTAGAAAACTCGGTTATCTATCCACACGAGCCGCAAAAAAAATATGACCAGGCGATTCATATTCTCGCAGCACTAATCAAAAAACATAATGTGGATTTGATAAGTATCGGCAACGGCACAGCATCACGCGAAACCGACAGGCTGGTGAGTGACCTTTGCAAACAACATCCCGATTTAAAGTTAAATAAAATTGTTGTGTCAGAGGCTGGTGCATCAGTCTATTCTGCCTCTGAAATTGCAGCGGATGAATTTCCTGATCTTGATGTAACTGTAAGAGGTGCAATATCTATAGCACGCCGCTTACAAGATCCATTGGCAGAACTTGTTAAAATTGACCCGAAATCAATCGGCGTTGGTCAGTATCAACATGATGTAAACCAAACTAAGCTCGCTAAAAGCCTGTTTGCGGTTGTTGAAGATTGTGTAAACTCCGTTGGCGTTGATGTAAACACTGCCTCTGCTGCACTGCTTTCTCACATTTCAGGATTAAATACGACACTTGCAAAAAATGTTGTCGCTTTTCGAGATTCTAACGGTAAATTCAACAATCGAAATGAGCTCAAAAAGGTTCCTCGTCTGGGAGATAAAGCTTTTGAACAATGTGCAGGTTTTTTACGCGTCATGAACGGCACCAATCCATTGGATGCATCAACCGTTCACCCTGAAGCTTATCCTGTTGTTCAACGCATCCTAGATCATACCGGTAAAAATATTAAACAGTTGATTGGAGATTCAAAAAGCCTGATAGCAATCAACAGCAGTGCCTTTTGTGATGAAAAGTTTGGTGAATTAACTATCAAAGACATTATCTCCGAGCTGGAAAAACCTGGCCGAGATCCTCGTCCTGAATTCAAGTCCGCAACTTTTAAAGAAGGTGTTGAGACAATGAATGACCTAAAAACCGATATGATTCTTGAAGGTGTTGTTACAAACGTTACTAATTTTGGTGCTTTTGTCGATATTGGTGTGCATCAAGACGGTTTGGTGCACATATCAGTGCTTGCCGATAAATTTGTTAAGGATCCACGGAGTGTGGTGAAAGCCGGCGATGTTGTTAATGTAAAAGTAGTGGAAGTTGATATTGCTCGTAAACGAATTGCATTAACCATGCGACTTGATCAAAAAACTGTTGAACATATCCCACAAAGCAAGCCTAATAATCTTTCAAAGAAGCAGGCTAAACATAAAACTGCACAATCAGCTGAAGAATCTGGCAATGCTTTTGCCATGGCGTTTGCTAACGCTAAGAATAAAGATTAAATAATTCCGAATAATTCATGAGAAGCCCAGGTTAAAAACAGCGTTACCCTTATAAAAAAAGAGTAACGCTGATTTTCTTGTACTGGAAATATCTTTACTAATCCACTAAGATATTTTTAAAATCAAGGAACCGTTACCTTGTAAAAGCGTCAAACTTAGACTGTACATTAGCATTGGCTAATATTGCTTATATTATGGAGACATCTATCATGAAAACAAAAAACATTGTTATCAAAGGAATAGCGGTATTATTTTTTCTATCATCCGGCGCCGTACTCGCCTGTGGTGGCGAAGCATCCGGAAAACATTTCGGACAAGTTACGAGCATCGATTCAACTAAATCGACATTCACAATTCGTGACGCCGAAACTCGTAGTCCGATCACTTTTCAGGCAAATCAAGATGTTTTGAGCAAGGCTAAATCAACAAATGGCAACATAATGGTTAATTATGAAGAAAACGAAAATGGCAACTTAGAAGCCATGAGTATCTCTTTATAGCAACAGATCAACAACTTAATCAGCTCTAGTACTTATTAGTGCTGGAGCTGGCTCATTCTCTCGTCTGGTTCCGCCTGGAAAACACTAAACCTCGTTCACATTTCAAACATTTAGCCCTCCCGCACTCTTAATTTCATCCCATCCATGCCGATCTATGAATGTGAACCTTAAACCAGGAGTCAAGCAATGGATATAAATGGCATTGCAAGTGGAGCAATTTCTCAAGCTTCTTCACAAAAAACAGGAGATGCTGTCGGTGTTACTGTGGCTAGAAAAGCCATGGATATCCAAGCTGATGCAGCGGCACAACTGATAAGTTCGGTTACACCAGCAAAAACCGCCAGTGAGCCGCATTTAGGCAACAATATAGACGTTCGAGCTTAACCCTAAAAAAAACCAAAGTTAAACCTAGAAAAAGCAGTTGGGCGCGCAAATAGAATGCAGGATATTGTTTTGAATAGCGTAATGAAAAAAGTTGTCTTCACCTGGTTGGTGAAGCAAGCTTTTTTCATATAGCTAGGCGAAACAAGAGCCTGTGTTATATTTCGTGGATCAACTGCTTTTTTTAGGTTAAACCTAAAAAAAGCACTTTATCTTCCCACTTTTCTCTGCGGGAAATATCGTGCTTTTTTTTTCTCTCCTACCTAAGTTATTATTGTGACAAACTACGCACACTTCGTGTATTACGGAACCATATAAAGGAAATAAATGTGACGGAAGAATCACCGCTAGTCCAAGCTCAGGAAAATTACGCTCAGAAAATACCATTTCGCGCTTTAAGCTCTGAAAGATGCACTTTGAAAAATGCATTAGGAAGAGTTGTTAGCAATGATATTTCAGCACCGATAGCTTCACCGCCTTATTCACGTGCAATTGTCGAAGGCTATCTCGTCAATACAGCCGAAACAAAAACCGCGAATGATGATTCAAATGTCAGTTTCGCAATAACTGGCGAAATTAAACCAGGAGATAGCGAACCTCTCTACCCTAAAGACGGAGAAGGGGTACAAGTTTCAACCGGGAGCATCATTGGTGATGGTAACTATTCCATAGTCAGAATGTGGGAAGCAAATGTTTCAGAAAACAACTTCACTATTTCACGTCCATTTCCCCCGCGCTTTTTTATTGAGGATAAGGGCTGTGATATAGAGCAAGGTAGCACCATAATTCCTGCCGGGACAAAGTTAACGCCCTCTCAAATAGGTACACTTGCCAGCATGGGCATTAATGAAGTTGAAGTCGTCAAACAGCCTGTTGTCACTGTTTTTTCTTCTGGAGATGAAGTAATAGCTCACACTGATAACTTCAAATCCGGATATATTTTTGATTGCAACACACCAATGCTATTAGCAGCTATTGCAGAAAATGGCGGCATTGCAAAGAGTGGTGGAATTCAGTCAGATAATTTCGATCACTTCGTAACAGCAGTGAAAACTGCACTGACTGATTCAGACATGATTGTCATCGCTGGTGGAACTGCAATCGACGGAAGAGATTTTATTTCAGATCTGCTTCGTGAAGTTGGTGAACTAGCATTAGACGGCGTGCAGATGCGCTCCGGTCGACCTCTTATTATGGGTGTAGCAGAAGGTAAGCCTATTGTGTGTGTCGCAGGGCATCCACCTGAAGCGTTAAGAGGGTTTCAACTGTTTGGTACCTTAGCGATTAATAGATTGTCCGGGCAAGATCTACCAATTCCGACCGATCCAAATGAAAGTTAATCGAGGAGTCTGTCGAACTTAGGATTGATCTACTCGGCAATTGCTCCTGCATCGCCTAAAGCGCCTACAGTTGGTGCTCTACCTTCTGCTTTCATGCAGTCGTGTGGAAAAGCTATTTTGAAGCAGATAGTTTATTCGTTGGAGGATAATAGTCGTAGCTATTAGCCGAAAAGGAACAAATAATCTGATCAAAATAGCTTTCCCTCGCTACGATCACCTAAGTCCGACAGTCTCCTAAACACATATAAACATCGTAGCGCATTTTTTTTGTTTCAATAACATGTGTTGGGGGCTTACCACAAAAGGGCTCAGCCCCCTTCGGTCTTTTCACCACCACGCGCTGTGTAGCACAACTCAGTGCCGCATTCAGTAATGTTTCATTATCTTGCTCAACACCATGCAAACGTTGCAACAACTGCATCTCTTTCTTAACTTTTGCCGTTTTTTTTCGCTCAGGAAACATGGGATCCAGGTAAATAACATCAGGTTTTTCTATGGGAGCCTGAAGGTAATTTATTGAATCTTCAACTCTTAACTGCAACCGTTCAACGATAGATTTAATTGCTAAGTTTTCCTTGCCCCGATGCATCCCATCTAGCAACAATTCAGCCACAGGAATCGCTCGCTCAATCATAAGAACTTTGCACCCTAAGCTTGCCAAAATAAACGCATCCCGCCCTAATCCTGCGGTGGCATCTACAACTTTTAAGTTAGATCGTTTATTTAGCCCAATTGCTTTTGCAAGTGCTTGATTTTTACCATGACCTTGCTTCAAGCGATGACTAATTTCTGCCGATATAAAATCTACACAGATGCTGATTTCATCATTATCAATAAGTGCTTGAAGAGAAAGTTTGCTGTCACCTTTCTTCGTTAAATACAGACCATTTAGATCAGTGATGTTATCAACAACCTGAAAGTTATTTTTAGCCCCAATAGTTAAAAGTTCACTATCACTGTTGGAAGTGAGCACATAAGTAGTTGATGCTTTTTTGGATTTATTGACTAACAGATACAACCCCGAAATTGCAGAAATTATAGGTTTATTAATCTGGTTTAACTATTGCAATACTATAACCAGCAGTAATTTAAAACGTGAGCAACAGTAAATGACTTTTTGTGCCCACACCAAGTTGGAGTATGCAGACATGTCAAATTACCTCAAACATAGTTTAGCACTACTAACTATTGTAATTGTTGCCTTCTCAATGAATAGCTTTGCAGAATCTGCAAAAAAATATGGCAACTTAACAAAGGGAATATTCCTCATCGCTACCGATGGGCTTGAGTATACCTCATTAAATAAAACCGTGATTTATATTACACAGCATGATAAGTCAGGCACGTCAGGATTAATCATTAATCGCCCAACTAAGTTAGATATTAATGAAGCATTTCCTGAGACACATGCGAGCGACACTACTAACGAAACTTTATATTTCGGTGGTCCATTGCACACAAAACATATGTTTATGCTCACCGAGACCGACTTTTCTCAAGGGCTTCATCCGGTAAATCAGAATGTTTATTTCGGCGCCGGCAAAGAGATCACCGTAAGATTACAGTCTGACAATAACAGAGACAAAATCCGAACATTTGCTGGCTTCATGAGCTGGGGACCTGAGCAACTAGAGTCTGAACTTGATAGTGGTAGTTGGGTTATGGCTCCAGGAAATCCAACACAAATCTTCACAAAAGACGGTGACGATTTATGGAAAACACTTTATCGACGCTGGGCGGGCAGTTGGATTTAATAAGTAATTTTAATCTCTGGTAACTGTCCCCCTAGTGATTACAGTCAGAGAAAGATATACTAATGTTTTTCTCTGGCTGTAAATCATGCATCGACATTTCATCCTTAACCTTCTCAAGCAACACTCTCCTGTAAATAAAACCGAAAGCGACATGCTTTCAGAACTTATTACATTTGTTGAGAATTACCAAAACTGCTTTGACCGTAAGCTCTCGGTTGGGCATATCACAGGCTCTGCGTGGCTAGTTAACAAAGATTTAACGCATGTATTTTTCACTCATCATAAAAAACTTAATCGCTGGCTACAACCTGGTGGTCATTCTGATGGTGATGCAAATACTTTGGCTGTTTCAATGCGGGAAGCCAGTGAAGAATCTGGCATTGAAGATGTCTTTGTGCAACCTGTTATGGATCAGATTTTTGATGTAGACATACACACTATTCCAACCAGAAAAAATGAACCTGAGCACAAACATTACGATGTTCGTTTTTTACTAGAAGCAGATATGAACCAGCCGCTACGAATTAGCGAAGAATCTAATGAGATTGCCTGGATTCCGGTAGAAGAGATACCGTCATTATGTAACGAAGAGTCAATTTTAAGAATGCTTGAAAAAATGAATCATATGCGGGCGAAGCAATAATCCTAGAAAGATTAGTTGCACTTTAGCTCGTGGATCGACTGATTTTTTTTGGATAATTACTCACCAGCGATCATCATCTCTTCAACAAGAATCGAGCCTGTGCGTGTATTTCCTCGAAGATCAACATCATTGCCGACGGCAACAATATTCGAAAACATATCCTTGAGATTGCCTGCAATGGTAATCTCTTCAACAGGAAATTGAATTTTCCCATTTTCAACCCAAAAACCTGCAGCGCCGCGAGAATAATCTCCAGTTACAGTATTGATCCCCTGGCCCATCAACTCTGTCACTAACAAGCCTTTATCTAACGCTTTAAGCATAGCACTATGACTTAATTTTCCAGGCTCCACACAAAGATTGTGAATCCCACCTGCATTTCCCGTAGAGGACAGTTTTAGTTTGCGTGCAGCATATGAGTCAAGAACATAATTTTTAACAACGCCTTGTTCTACAATGCTGTGAGAGCGTGTTCTTACACCTTCGGAATCAAAAGGCGCACTTCCTAAACCTGAAATAATATGAGGCTGTTCATAAATGTGCATCCAATCGGGAAATATTTTCTTTCCCAACGAATCGACAAGAAAGGAAGCTTTGCGATAGAGACTTGAACCGTGAATCGCTCCTATAAAGTGCCCTATCAAACCTGATGACATTTCAGGTGAAAAAAGTATTGGCGACTTCATGGTCGAAACTTTTCTGGCATTTAATCGTGCCACTGTCCGTTTGGCAGCTTGTTTACCTACTTGTTTTGCATCTTCTAGTAAATTGCTGTCTCTAGTTGCCGTATACCAGTAATCACGTTGCATAGCATCATTTTCTTTACCAATTACAGCACAGCTCAAACTGTGGCTTGTCGCAGGAAAAGAACCGATAAATCCATGTGAGTTACCATAAGCTCGAAAAGAAGCGTGACTCGACACCGAAGCACCTTCTGAATTCACAATGCGCTGGTCCGCTTTTAGTGCAGCAGCTTCACATTCAATAGCAAGGTCTGTTGCTTCTTCAGCACTAATTTCCCAAGGATAATACAAGCTCAGTTCTGGGTAATCCCATGCTAATTCATCATAATCAGCAAGCCCGGAATAATCATCTTTTGCAGTGAACTTTGCAATATCGACTGCTGTTTTTACCGCTTGACGAATGGCTTTTTCAGAAAAATCTGACGTAGAACTGGAGCCTTTACATTGATTTTTAAAAACCGTTATTGAAAGCCCTTTATCGAAATGATTTTCAAGTGTTTCAATTTCACCTTTACGGACGCTTACTGATAAACCATTATCTTCCGCAATTGATATTTCCGCAAAGTCAGCACCAGATTTATTTGCCACCTTTAATGCCAACGCTATGTGACTTTCTAATTCTTTGCGTTTCTTTTTTATATGACTAGCGTTATTTGCCATTCGGTCGCTCTCTAAACTTAGTTAAGTGTCATTAATGGAATATGCATTCATGACACTCCACTGGTTCCACCAACGGTTAATTCATCAATTTTCAAAGTCGGTTGACCAACCCCTACAGGTATACTTTGCCCTTCTTTACCACAGGTGCCAACACCTTCGTCTAGTTTTAGATTGTTGCCAACCATGCTTACCTTGGTGAGTACCTCTGGGCCATTGCCAATTAATGTCGCACCACGAACAGGCTGTGTGATTTTTCCATTTTCAATAAGATAAGCTTCACTTGCAGAGAATACAAATTTGCCGGAGGTAATATCCACTTGCCCGCCAGCAAAATTTACGGCATATAATCCTCTTTCAACACTTGCGATAATTTCATCATGCTCGTATTTGCCAGGGAGCATATAGGTATTAGTCATTCGCGGCATAGGCAAATGTGCATATGACTCTCTTCTACCGTTACCTGTCGATGTCCCACCCATTAAACGACCGTTGAGTTTGTCTTGCAGATAACCTTTCAGCACACCATTTTCGATAAGTGTTGTGCATTGCGTTGCTGTACCTTCATCATCTACATTCAGTGAGCCACGACGATTAGGTAATGTGCCATCATCCACAACCGTACATTCATTGGTTGCAACTCTCTCACCGATGCGGCCAGAAAAAGCGGAACTGCCCTTGCGATTAAAATCGCCTTCCAAGCCATGCCCCACTGCTTCGTGTAGCAAAACCCCTGGCCAACCTGCACCGAGCACCACCGTCATAGCTCCTGCAGGTGCATCCATTGCATCAAGTTTCAAAACAGCTTGGCGAACAGCTTCTCTTGCGTATTCAAGCCCCCGCTCTTCTTCAAGAAAATAACCATAACCAACTCTGGCACCACCGCCAGCCCCACCTTGTTCGCGCCGGCCATTAGATTCAACAATAACGCTAACACTCAAACGCACCAAAGGGCGAACATCTGTTGCCAATGTGCCATCCGCTGCAGCAACAAGCATTGAACTACGTTCGCCAGCTAACCCAACCATCACTTGAGTCACACGCGAATCTAAACGACGCGCTTCGGCATCAACACTCTCAAGCAGATTTACTTTTTCTTCAGCAGTAAAGGTATCAACAGGATCAACCGCGTCATAAAGATGAAATTTTGGCAGCTTAGATGGAAATGCGTTAACGGAATGTTTTTGCCCTTGGCGTGAAATAGCTCTCGCCGCTTTACTTGCCGTCGTTAATGCTTTTAGTGATATTTCATCTGAATAGGCAAAACCGGTCTTTTCACCACTAATGGCTCGAACACCAACACCTTGCTCAATACTGAAATTACCTTGCTTGACGATGCTATCTTCGAGTGACCAAGACTCATAGTGGCTCTTTTGAAAGTAGAGATCTGCTGCATCTACACCACCATGAGACATAAGCTTGCCGAGTACTTTACTCAATTCAGCGTCAGAAATATCTGATAAAGATAGAATGGAATGACTTGATTTAGCCATAAATAACTTAAACTCTAAAGTTTTCTGTGAGAGATCGATGGAAAATTTCTACGTATACTATTCAGACGCTCTTTATCTAATGTCGCAATCACGAATCCCGAACCACTGGGCAAACAATCTATCACTGAACCCCATGGATCGACAATCATACTATTACCAAATGTTTCACGTCCACTAACATGATAACCACCCTGTGCTGCTGCGATCACGTATGTAGAATTCTCTATTGCACGTGCGCGTAGGATAACTTCCCAATGGGCACGACCTGTAATTGCAGTAAACGCTGAAGGAATTGCAAAAATCTCTGCGCCTTTATCCATCATTGCGCGAAACAGTTCAGGAAACCGTAAATCATAACAAATCGCCAACCCAATTTTCCCAAAAGGTGAGTCAAATACAACAACATCTTCCCCTGGTTCTGTGGTCAATGATTCTGTATAATTTTCGTTGGAGTCTATTAGCTCAACATCGAATAAGTGTATTTTGTCATAGCGAGCAACTTGCTCGCCTTTATCATTGAATACTATACAAGCTGAACGCGCTTTATCTTTTTCAATCCCAACAATCGGTATTGTTCCACCAACTATCCAAACCTTATGTTTTGCCGCTTGTTCAGCTAAGAATTTCTGAATCTTTCCTGCACCGTAAGTTTCAGCATTTTTAACATGATCAATTTCATGAATTCCCATAAGGGCAAAGTTTTCCGGCAACACGATTAATTCCGCACCGGCATCCTTTGCGGCTTTAATACTACGTGACGCTTCATTTATGTTGGCATCAATGTTTGGCCCCGAGGCCATTTGAATAGCGGCAACACACGTCATATAAGCTCTCTCCCTTTGCGTTAAATCAATTGGGTCATTAACAATTCATTGAATAAAAGCGATTATTTAAAAATCACAAAAAATGTTTCCCGTAGTATAACTTGTTTCTCATTTTTCCGCTTTGTTAAACTATTAGAACTGACTATAAAGCACGCTAAAATCTTTACCAATTAAGATATCTTAAGCAATTTTGGTACACTTTATATGCACTCCCTGATTAGGCTAATTAGTGCTGTCGCTTGCTGAATCAGCACTAACTTTTTTTATTATTGGCTCTGCCCAAGTTCCAGACAACGTATATTGTACGGACAAAATATCATCAATTTGACTCTCGAATAATTTTTTTACGACATAAACTTGGGCACCAAGAACTGGAGTTGCGGCAGCCAAAGCAGCAACGATCGGAAGAGAATCACTCACTAAATGGCGATTAATAGTGACTACTTGGTCATAATCTTGAGCAACTAAGCCAACCTTTCCTGCTAACTCGATATCGGCAAGCGGCCCTTTAAGCGTTAAACCGCTAGTGAAGGCATCGCCGTTTTCAATTTTATATTTCCCGGAGATATTGTCGAAATGCATCCCTTCTTTAAAAACATCCCTAAAATCGAGCAGTAATCGCCGCGGCAATAACAATCCAAACATTTTTGCAGCACCGATATCAAACGTAAGAAGACTGATATCTTTCAAAGCAACATGCGCATTACCATCCACAATCTTAATGTCAAAATCTGACGGTTTACCTTCCCATCCTGCCTTAATATCTATTGCACCATTGCCCCCATCGACAGCATCGGCATACCCCCAACTATTTAGTGCTTTCCCTAAATCTTTAGCATTCAGCTTGATGGAAAATTCGGATTGTTGCTTGTCGGAAATCTCTGTCCAATTACCCTTTGCCTCTATCAGCATATCCGGGTTTTTCACTTGAAATTTTTCAAGAAAAAGCCCTGCATCAATTTTGGAAGCAATCATTGAGAGCTCGCCAAACGCTATTTCATTATACTTAAAATCTGTAATTGACAAATCCAGAGCAGGCATTCCACGAGGATCTAAATAGTCATCTTCACCTTCGGATTGCTCCCTATTCACATACAGTCGATCCAACTTAATTCGTATTGGAATTTGCTCTGTCATTAAAGGGATAAACATTTTTCCACTCACTTCAGGGCCATCAAAATGAACAGCCCATTGTTGCGCACTGGAAGACGCCTGAATTTTGGTATTATTATATTTGATGCCAAGCAGCTCTAGTTTATTAAATGAAACATCAAAGTAATGCGAAACGGAGCTGCCACCACCATCGGGCTCAAACAAAGAACGTTCGTTGGCTGGAGGGAAAATTACTGGCTCCCAAGCAGTCCATGAAAATGCATTAATATTCCCAGTATATCGAAAACCAAATTCGCTCGGCAATTCAACGGGGCCGGAAAAACTAACGGCACCACGATTTATCCGATGTTGACTTCCAAGACCACTAAACTCGAAGTTAGAATACGTGTTTCCATATTGAATTTTTAGCGCTCTATTCTTCCCGGATAACTCTGCGAAAAGTGAAAAATCTTGCTCCTCACCCGCTGATTTTCCAAATGGCGCAGGCAAATCGACCGCCATATTCTGCAACTTTGAATTGAGGCTCAAACTTATTCTTGAAGCCTGAACATCCGCAGAACTATAAAGCGGAATATCTAACACAAAGTCCAGGGAAGTCATTCCATTTAAAAATTTACCCCAATGTGATTTATCAAGAAATTCCCCCAAAGTATGACGCACTCCTTCAGCATCAACATCGCCTGAATAACTTATTTGAAGGTGAGAGCCAGTCTCTTTCCCCACAGTTAATATTTGGCCACCCTCTATAACCACAGGCCCCATATATCCCGACACATTATTTGCAGCGACACTTTCATTTGAAAATGAAAGATCGGCATTCAGGTTTTCAATATCCAAACCCCAGTCATCTGAAAACAGATGATTATTTTTCACAGACAACAAACCTGTCGCTCTCGTCTGCCTCACATCACTTAACGGAATCGCCAAGTTTAATTCAAGATTACTCGGCCCTTCCAAGCTAAGAGGTGTTATGTGTTTAGCGAACATATCTTCCAAAGGACTCTGATGAAGATATTGAGATTTAAAACGAGAGTCGCCATCTATCATGCCATTGATGAATAGCATTTTCTTTGTGTCGAAAAAATTAGGCATATTAACAACAACGTTGGAGAGTGCTGAATTAATGGATTCTCCACTCTCACCATAAAACCAAAACCCATAGGAACGAAGATCAAAAACACCGTTAACCTGCTCAATTAAAGGCCATGACTTCGCAAAAGACAACTTTCCGTCCTCAATATTTAGATTTACATTAAACACGCCTTCACTTTCTTTAAATGGAAAAGAAGCTAAATTCCCATAAAACATTAACCCACCGTTATTTACATGCCCCCCAAGCAGCGATTGATCTAGCCAATGCATCACATTGGGCGATAACAATTTTGATGGCGTATATAGTTCTGCGGAAGCGACTTTTCCACTATCAAAATAGAATGCTAAATCTAGCAATGGTGATTGCCGAGATTTATCTGAAAGAAAGTAAAAAGAGCCTTCTGCACCAGCTTGCGCAAAATCAAGAGCGATATCTGCCCCAGTAATTTCAAGCTTGTGTTCTGAGAAACTCGCGTACAAAGTTGCCTTAAAGTTATCTATCAATGCTTTCTCTTTGTATGCAGCAGGGTAATTAAATACGAGGGCCTGCTTTGGCATCGTAATCTTTGCAAAATTATTTGTTATAACAAACTTTCCATCCAATCCATCTACACCAGGAGCCTTATTGAAAGCGGAGTTTTGTAAATGACTAAATACACCCTTTGAATAAAATTCAAGTTTGCCATCAACACGATTTATTTGGAAACCAAGATCCGTGATTATCCCTTTTGGCTTATAACGCTCCAAGTTCTTGTTTAGCTCTGTATTACCATTATTCAAAAATGCAACAATAGGAAGTACTTCGTTCAAATCTAGGTAGGTCAGTTCCGCTTCAATTTTATCAAAACTTGCCAAAAATTTTGCATCCATCCTGGTTTCAGGCCATGCACGACTTTTACTCGTAATCTTTAATTTATCAAGTGCCGCTTCCCAAACTTCATTATGTTTTTGCGCGGAGAATACCGTCGTAAGACTATCAATAACGCGAATACTCGCCGCGTTTTTTGCAACTGCATGCAGATTATTAACAACCAAGGAGCCTTGGGCAGAATTTAGATGCGCTTTACGCCATTGCGTCCATAGCCGAAATCCTGCTGTTCCATTGGAAATATTGACATTTTGGAAAGAAAAATTCTCCCCCCATTCCTTAAGCCTTAATCCATCCCCCTCGATGTAAGCGTTTCCAAACCAGCCATCACCAGAAAGTAAATCACCTTGGGCATCAACAGCAATTTTTAATTTCGCCCCTAACGCCTCCGGTAAATTCACCGCACCTGTAATAACATGTCTATCAGCATCATTTCTAAATCTAAGATTAACATTTGAAAACACCCAGGAATGAGATTCAGATTTTAAGTCACGCCATACTATTTCACTATTTTTTACATCAAGAACACGTTGTTTAAAAAACCAGTCTTTCAACATGTCTGTTTGATCATCAGCACTACTTTTGTCACCAGAAATACCTTGGATTGAAACATGATTATCTTTGTGTCTCAATACAACAAAACGTGCACCGTCAATGGTAAACGCCCCAGGAACAAATCTACCTTCAAATGCAGAAGCAAAAATATTTAAACCAAGCCGAGCTTGCTGAAAATAACCATATGTTTCCATACGATCTTCTGATAACAGCTGTACACCTTTTAATACCAATTGAGGTTCAAAACCATACCAAGCCGCATCAAGTGATGCTATTTGAATTTGCTGACCAACGAGCTCACTCACCCACGATTCAACATCAGGTTTAAAATCTTCAACCGTTGGCAATAAAAGACGTGCAAGGCTGAGAAGAATTGCAGCCAACACGAGAACACTGACAACAACATAAATTAATATGTTTATACAGCGGCGAGGGAATGTATGGGTTGATATCACAATTTAATAGTGGATTACATTAATACAACATCGTACAGTTCTTGAGTATATTGCGACTCAACCTGAAACTTAATAGGCTTGCCAATAAATTCCTCAAGTTCAGCAATACTTGCCGACTCTTCATCAACCATAAGATCAATAACCTCTTGTGCGGCAAGAATGAGAAAAGTCTGCGCTTCAAATTGCCTTGCCTCACGCAATATCTCACGAAAAATTTCATAGGTCACCGTTTCTGGTGTTTTAACAGAGCCTCTGCCATTACACACCGGGCAAGCTTCACAAAGTACATGCTCTAAACTTTCTCGCGTTCGTTTACGAGTCAT
Source organism: uncultured Ectothiorhodospiraceae bacterium (assembly GCA_945787715.1). Taxonomy (GTDB): domain Bacteria; phylum Pseudomonadota; class Gammaproteobacteria; order S012-40; family S012-40; genus CALZJE01. Next base: position 25,970 of record CALZJE010000014.1, read on the forward strand.
TTGCACTAACCCAAGCGCAGATACTTCACTGATTTTACTTTTTGCGTGATCTTTTTCTAAACTTCTTTCCAAAGCTCTTAAAACTTGTCGTTTATGTTCATCACTATTCATATCGATAAAATCAATGATGATAATGCCGCCGAGATTTCTTAACCTCAATTGTCGAGCAATCGCTTGAGTCGCTTCTAAATTTGTTTTAAAAATAGTCTCTTCAAGATTTCTATGACCAACAAATGCACCAGTATTGACATCTACAGTTGTCATTGCTTCTGTTTGATCTATTACAAGATGTCCGCCTGACTTCAATTGAATCTTTGGCTGCAACGATTTTTGAATTTCATCTTCAACAGAATAAAGATCAAATATCGGTCTCGGACCAGGATAGTATTCCAACCCTGCCAGCAATTCGGGAATAAATTTGGAGACAAATTTTGTTGCTTTTTGGAAATGCTCTTTGGAATCGATACGAATTTTTTCTACATCCGTACCAACTAAATCTCTTATTGCGCGCATGGACAATGGCAAATCATCATGCACCAGCTTAGAGTGTGATGTAGTTTGTGCCCGCTCTTGAATAGAGTCCCAAACCTTCTTTAGAAAGCTCATATCCGCACATAGAGCATCTTCACTAATGCCTTCTGCGACTGTACGTATTATATAGCCCCCGTTCTCATCATCACCTCGAAGTTTTTGGATTAGGCTTTTTAAGCGTTCTCGCTCTTCTTCATCTTCAATTTTTTGAGATACACCAATGTGTGGAGAATAGGGCATATAAACAAGAAAACGAGCAGGTATTGTGATATGCGTTGTTAGCCTCGCTCCTTTTGATCCTAGGGGATCTTTTATCACTTGCACCAGTTGCTCCTGGCCTTCTCGTGCTAGCTCATGAATAGACGGTGTTTCTGCTTTTCCGTCAGAATTGCTTTCATCTAAATCCTGTTGTGAATGCCAGATATCAGAAGCATGTAGAAATGCCGCTCGTTCCAATCCTATTTCGACAAAAGCTGCTTGCATGCCAGGCAGCACTCTACATATTCGTCCATTGTAGATATTACCAACAATACCTCGTTTAGTGGTGCGTTCGATAAAAACTTCCTGCAGCACCCCATTTTCAACTACTGCCACTCGAGTTTCTTGAGGAGTTACGTTAACAAGAATTTCTTCACTCATGAGTTGACCTAATCTCCCGCCATTATCTTGTTAGAGTAGTACAATTATTGTGCCCAGTAATGCTAGTTCAATTGTCTTTAGCACAGTGCTACAGCATAGCGCTCAATAGGAGCTGAGAGAATAGGCAGCCTCAATTTCTCTGATAATTTAAAAGCATAGGGCTTACAATATTGTAAGCGCCTAACAACTCTGCTGTTTCAAACAACGGCAATCCCATAATTCCAGAATAACTCCCTCGAATGTTGTCGATAAAAACAGCGGCCAATCCTTGAACAGCATATCCACCAGCCTTATCGTGCGGTTCACCTGTTAACCAATATTGTGCCATCTCAGCTGTCGAAATTTTACGCATAGAGACTTCATTTTCACTAAGCACCACTCGACATCCCAAGGCTGAACAAACCGCAACCGCTGTGTATACTCTGTGGGTGGTATTGGAGAGAGCAGAAAGCATGCGCGTTGCCTCATCCTGGTCTTGTGGTTTTCCCATAATTTGACCTTCACAATAGACGATTGTGTCGGCACCGAGTGCAGGTAGAGATTTGTTTTTTATTTGTTCAATCCCAGCTTGTGCTTTTTCAATAGCAATTCGCTTTACAAATTCAATAGGATTTTCTCCACCTTTCACTTGCTCACAAACATCAACGGATAGTGTTTCAAAGATATAGCCAAGTTGAGATAGCAACTCAACTCTTCGCGGCGAACGGGAAGCGAGGTAAAATTGTATAGGTGAGGAAATCATTTATCCCGGATATTTCATGAATTTGCGAATTTATCGTGTAGAAATTTGATCCTACAAATGATTTTCTGATTGAGCGCCGGACTGGTGTGTCCGGTCGATTGAAGAAAATTATTTGTAGGACCAAAGAGCAAGCGAGAAAACGTAATATTCATGAATTATCCGGGACAAATAACTGGCCTGATGGAAGCTATAGTTTATCAAAGTTTGAGCTAACCACTAAACAATAGTGATGTTTAAATTAGCTTATAAAATAAAAACTCTATGGTGAGTAAAAAAAAATCGGGGGCAATCTACTTCGCCGAATAACCTTCTTTGTAGTATATAGGCAAAGCGAAGCCTTGTTGTTTTAATAGCTCGTAAAAAGTTAAGGAATTACACTCAACGCTAAATTTTTTACACTCTTGTTGATATTTTATTATTTCGATACAAGCTTTGGATTGATGATTAAAATCCTCGGCGTTGCAGTCTTTTTCTACCTTTTCAAAATAGGCAAACACTTCGGGGTTAACGTTACTTTGATTTTCTCGATCACTCAAACTCGCAACCCAAAACCCTAACAAGGCGAGCGGAACCGCTGCGATGTAACCATATTTCCAGAACCATTGGCTAAAATTAGAACTCATATTGCATCTCCAGCCGAGTGATCACTCTTTATACGAAACAGATAAAAGTATGTCTACCTAAGAAATTTTAATTGAAAAAAAACCGCGCTAAGCGCGGTTTTTTTCTGTTTTCGGATAATGTGCTGAATTTATCCAGAAATAACCAATTTAGAATGTAGCGATGAATTCTAAACCGGCCGCTTCATCATCGTCACCAGATTCATCTGTAGTGTGATACTCAGCAGAAACTAGCAAATTCGGCGCTAATTGATAAGACGCATACAACGTCATTGTAGTAGTGTCATCCACATCAGCTTCATAAGCTACCACATCATATCGTCCGTAAACACCAATTTTATCGGTAATAGCATAGCCAAGACCAACTTCAACTGCTGAATCAATAATGTTTTCACCCGCTAAATAATCAAGACTCACTGTTGCACCCGCTATAGAATACACAGCGTTAACGTCAACTACGTTTCCGGCAGTTTCCAGATCATCAGTACTCTCTTGGGTTACATAACCTAACTCAAGATCCAAACCCTTAATTGGTGTAACATTTGCAACCAATGCAAAAGAGTTTTTCTCAGGATCCGCGCCACCAAGATCATTTAAAGCACCTAGTGTAATAGTCGCAGGACCAACAGTAGCGGCTGCAGCAACACCCGCTACATTATTTCCCTCTAAAGCAGTTTGACCGTTCAAAATATCCCAAATCTGGCCCTTAGTAATTGCAGGCATATCAGGCGCATCTTCTTTTTCCAAACCCATTGGATTATTGAAAGCACCACCTAAAACAGTGACTTTTTCATGTGCAGAAAATGCAAAGAACGCTTGTTCAATTGTTGCAGATGTGGCACCGTCCAATGTCAAATCTGTATCTACACGAACACTAACTTTGTCACTTAGCTTGTTTTCAATATCAACTTCGGCTGCAGATACAAACTCACTCTTGTCATTATTGTTAGAATATGTAACGTCTACATAACCCGACACCGTAGCGTCGCCAGCAAAACTTACCACAGGTAAAGCTGCTAATGTTGCAATTGCAATCAACCGTTTTTTCATTCTTGTTTCCCTCATTCTCAACTCATTTTACAAAGTTATTGCTTATCTTTTGATAATCGATGGAAACTTTACCGAGGTTTGAAAATAAACGCAAGCTAGCTATGGATTTAAACGTAATATTTCCAGAAAAATTTATTCATTTGGCGTGTGGCAAAAAAACCGGTCATTTCTCCTAAAAACTATGCGCAATATTTAATCGGATTGTGCAAAAATAAATCGAAAATTGGATAAATCAATGGGGCATCTAACAATCACATCTCGTTTAAATATGTGTTAACCCGACAAAATAGTCACAATACAGAAAATAGATTGCTACAGCGCCGTGAGTTTTTCAATTAGTATAAAGATTAAAGTATGATGCAACAGTGACAGAAACATATATAGCTATAAGTGCAGATTAATTCATTTGAAAAATTGCACCGTGAGAATTTTAGAATCACCCTATACTCAAGTAACGAGGAAACGATGAAGACAAACAAAATAATGATAGCATGTAGTTTGGCATTTATATCATCTACGGTTATTGCAGGCAGTGTTAGCACCGAAGAAGGTGGACCGGATGTTATTTTATCGGGTGGTGTTGCAGCGGGTTATTTTTATTCAACACATAGCGCAGATGGTGACAGCCAAAATTTTGTTATTAATGATGCACTGCTTGATATTTCATCACAGCCTATTGAAATTGAGCCCATCGATTTCAATTTAGGCATTGGCACTTTAGCTGAAACCAAACTGACAGGTGCTGCAGGTACGCAAACTCAAGCTGAGTTTGGTCTCCAATATGCAAAAATTAAATATTCTTCATTTGAAAACTTGATCCTCGAAACCGGTATTATCGATTCACGCATCGGTTATGAATCACCGATGAGTTTTAACAACAACCACGCCACATTAGGTCTGCTTAAAAGCATTCAACCGAGTTATTACCCCGCAGCACGCGCAACCTATTTAATGGGTGATGTAAATTTGTACGGCGAGGTTAGCCAACCCTTTGCATTTGCAGTTGGCATCAATGGCAAAATCTCTGAATGGGATTTTGAGATGAACTATTATGATGAAGATGAAGGTAAAAGCATAATCGATATCGTGTTTGCAGGTTCATACGATCGATTTAAATATGGACTAAATTTTGACTATATTCTGCTCGACACCAAAGTGGCCGATAATGATGATACCGCATTGGGCTTTGGGGCTTTTGCTTCTGCCGATATTGCCCGTGTGACCATTCCTCTTCGCTTCGAATATGTAAGCGATGGAACAAGCGGTATTTATGCAATCAGTCCTGGCACAAGTGGATTTGGTAGTGGCTTCTCATTTACAGCTTCCCCAACGCTTAACGTTTCAAAAAGCGGATATATAAGATTGGAATTTTCAATGATTACTGCTAGCAACACGATATTGAAAGATAAAGATGGTGTTGGGCAACAAAGTGCTGTTTCCGGCGCTTTTCAAATGGGATATAGATTCTAAATTTTTAGGTAAAAGCTAGGAGAATGAATGCAGTGTAGTAGTTCTATTCACTCAAAACTGCACTCAAACTCTATGATAGGGGTGATTATTTAGCATGCTCCAGGCACGATAAATTTGCTCTGCGATAATTATTCGTACCATTGGATGAGGATAGGTTAAATTTGAAAGAGACCAATTTTCGTCCGCAGCGCGAATCAGTTGCCCATCTATCCCATCAGGCCCACCAATGATTAGACTAATATCTTTGCCGGAATGGAGCCAATGATCGAGTCGCTGGGATAACTTCTCTGTGCTCCATTGACTACCTTTCACATCAAGGACGACAACATGATTCCCTTTGGGGATGGCTTGACGAATTTTCTTCGCTTCTTCTGCTTTCAAACTTTCAGCAGAATTACTTTTAGATCGTTTGACTAAATCGAGTTCGATTAGCTTTATCTGAACATCCCTGTTTAACCGTTTGGCATACTCTTTATAACCCGAGCTCACCCATAACGGCATTTTACTGCCTACGCATACAAGATTAATAACCATACGAAAACTACATCGTATTCTGTTGTTCGTCGCCGATTTGCCAGAGCCGCTCTAACTGATAAAATTTTCTCACAGGCTCTTGCATGACATGAACCACGATATCGCCCAAATCAACGAGAACCCATTCACCAGCATCTTCGCCTTCCATACCCAAAGACTCGACACCATTATCCTTCGCTTTCTGTCGTACATTTTCAGCCAAGCTTTTTACCTGTCGACTTGATGAACCACTGGCGATTATCATCAAATCTGTCACGTCACTTTGGTCGCGCACATCAATTTCTACTATGTCTTTCGCCTTTAAATCTTCCAAGGCTTCCACTACTATTTTTTTCAATTTATCTATTTGCATATTTTTCCTAATTTCAAACGCTAGGAGGTTGTCCGAGAATAGAAGTTGTAACGAGGGAAAGTCATTTTGAAGCAGATTTTTTGATCGCTTGAGACTAATAGCCGTAGCTATTCGTCGAAAAGGATCGTAAAAACTGATCAAAATGACTTTTCCGCAGTAAGCTTTCTATTCTCGGACAGCCTCCTAGAGGTATAGTGAATGGTTCTTTATGTAATTAATAACGGCCTTTGGTAGTAAATATTGGGGGGATTTTTTTTGCTGAACCAGCTTACGAATCCCCGTCGAGGAGATATCCAGCTGACTTACCTGAAGCTCAAATATCACACCATTAGGCATTTGACGAAATTTATCCCGCTCATTTACAAAACATCCGGATAAAAGTCGTCCTGTTTCACTTAATCGATCATCTTTACTATCCGGTCTTTTAGCAATCACTATGTTAGCAAAGTCCAATATCTTCTCCCAATTATGCCAAGTTGGTAGAGATTGAAAAGAGTCTGATCCAACGATTAAGAAAAGAACTGCTTGTGGAAAGTCTGCTTTAAATGACTTCAAGGTATCTATCATATAAGACAGACCTGAACGCGTAAGTTCTCTCTCATCGGCAAGAATATGATCCGAATCCTGCAAAGCTAGTTCAAGCATTGCCAGGCGCTGTTCTGCCGTTGCAATTGGCTGATCCCGATGCGGTGGACGAGCACAGGGTAACATGCGTAACTCATCCAAACCCAGGCTCTCTTTACACTCTAGCGCTACCCGCAAGTGACCATAATGAACGGGATCAAAAGTACCGCCTAAAATACCAATTGAGTGCTTCAAGCCACAAGCAAACCTGTTGTTAATCCAATCATTCGCGAATATGCCCATCACCCAGGACGACATATTTCTGCGAGGTCAAACCCTCCAGACCAACAGGCCCTCTCGCATGAAATTTATCAGTACTGATACCTATCTCTGCGCCTAATCCATATTCAAAACCATCTGCAAAACGAGTCGATGCATTTACCATCACTGAGCTGGAGTCCACCTCATTTAAAAACCGCCTCGCTTTGGTGAAGTTTTCGGTAATAATCGAATCTGTATGCTTAGAGCTATAGGTATTTATATGCTCAATCGCTTCATCCAATCCATCCACAATACGAATTGAAAGTATGGGTGCAAGATACTCTGTTTTCCAATCTTCTTCTGTCGCTGGTTTTGCTTGTGGCAAAATATCACGGCTCAATTGACAGCCTCGTAATTCCACACCTTCTTCACTATATTTGACAGCTAATTCTGGAAGAACTTCAGCTGCCTTCAACTTTGAAACCAGTAAAGTTTCCATCGTATTACAGGTACCATAGCGATGTGTTTTAGCGTTAAATGCAACATCAATCGCTTTTTTATTATCAGCGTCATCATCGATATAAACGTGACAAATACCATCTAGATGCTTAATAACAGGCACACTCGCCTCGTTACTGACACGCTCAATTAATCCCTTACCACCGCGAGGCACAATGACATCAACATATTCAGGCATAGTAATCAAAGCACCAACCGCTGCTCGATCAGTTGTTTCCACTACTTGCACACTCGTTGATGGTAAGCCTGCGCTCTCTAGACCTTGCGCGATACATTTTGCAATGGCTTTGTTGGAATGAATGGCTTCAGATCCGCCACGTAAAATTGCTGCATTGCCTGACATTAAACAAAGTGCGGCAGCATCAGCAGTAACGTTTGGTCGAGATTCATAGATAATTCCAACAACACCTAAAGGCACGCGCATTTTTCCTACCTGAATACCAGTTGGTCGATATTTCAGGTCAGTAATTTCACCAATGGGATCAGGTAGGTTTGCTACCTGCAGGATACCTTCCAACATGGAATCCATTCTAGACTCGTTTAATGCCAGCCTATCTAGCAGTGCCGCATCCAAGCCGTTTTGTTCCCCAGTTTGAAGATCTTTTTCATTCTCTTCCAATAATGATGAACGGTTTTCATCAATAACGCGGGCAATACTTTCCAGTGCCAGCTTTTTCTCTTTTGTTGTCACCCGTGCCAAATGAGCAGCCGCTTTGCGTGCCTGCTCGCCAAGCTTATTCATGTAATCTGATATGTCACTCATTTTTTTTTCGCAACCTTTTGTATTACTTCTTGTGTCACTTAGAAGCTATGGAAAATCCTAGATCCAACAATTCATCCCACGGATTACCTTTTTCCATACCTTTAATAATTTTATCAACTTGTATAGCCTGTTGTAATAAAAATGACCATTTTGCTTCCGAATGTCTGCTTAAGCCACTTTGTACAATCGGGATTCTTTTATCCCAAACTCGATACTTTTTGAATATCTGGCCAATAGGTATCCCATTCGTCTTCTCAGCAGCCATTGAGATCATGGAGCGGATTTCTCTTGTAAGCGCCCATAAAATCACCACTGGTTCTTCACCCGAAGCTTTTAAGCCTCTCAGTATTCGAGCTGTGCGTGATAGCTTTCCCAGCAACGCTGCATCAACCAATTTGAAAACATCATATATAGCATCATCAGCAACTACGGCAAGAATATCATCAACATCAATTTCTCGCGGGCCATTTAAGGCTAATTTCTCTATTTCCTGCGATGCGGCTAGTAAATTACCTTCCACTTTATCACAAATTAATCGAACTGCTTCGGGCGTGGGTATGATTTTCCGATTAATCATTTGCTGTTTTATCCAGTGCGGGAGCTTATCAGGCTCTATAGGCCAAATCTGCAGTACGGCACCTACTTCATCAACTTGCTTAAACCACTTGGTTTTCTGTGTTGATGCATCAATCTTTGGCATACTCACCATTAGTAGATTGTCTTCAGAGGGAGACTGGCAATACTGAAGCATCACTTTATTTCCCGCATCACCCAATTTTGCTGAATTCAATCGAAGTTCGATAATTTTTTTCTCTGCAAACAATGACATACTATTCGCTGATAAAAGAATGCTATTCCAATCAAATCCTCTTTCAACATGAAAAACTTCTCTCTGGGTATAACCATCAGCACGCGCTGCGACACGAATAAGGTCTTCCGACTGCATGATCTGCAATGGTTCATCTCCAGAAATAAGATAAACAGGACGTAGACCTTTTTTCAGGTCATTTTTAACAAGATCAAACCTTAGACGCATTATTCGATTAATCAGTCAATTTAAAACAGACATTGTACATTAGTCTAGTAATAGTTCGATAAGCAACAATCTAGGGATCAGAAAATATGAATCCCTTATCGCCTTGGCATATAAATACGCTTAACGGAATACTCTTTGCACTTACAAACACTTAACATTTATATTAAACTAATTTTTAAAGATCCAAAATCGACGATATTACTATTTAAATTAAAGGAATATTAAAAATGCTTAGCAACACTATCACTAAAAAAATCGGGATGTTCGCCGCTGCTGCTTGTTTTTCACCTGCATTATTTGCCGCTGGTGGCCACAATAACCATGCAGCATTGTTTGTCGGTGTAACAAATTCTTCGCATGCCGATGATGCAACTATTGGCGGTGAATATGAGAGAAGGCTACCATTTAAACATGGAATGTTTGGTGTTGGCGCTTTTGGAGAAGTGATCTTTGGAGACCATAAAGCTTATCTTGCTGGCGCTGGTCTTATTATCCACCCCTGGAAAGATTTAAGAGCCAATATATCCCTGGGCATGGAGCGTACCGAAGGCCACTCGGATTCACTAACACGAGTAGGTATTGCTTACGACTTCCATTATCAAAAAATGTCTATTTCTCCAACTTATAATTACGACACAGTCAATGGACATAATACCAACGTAATCGGGCTAGCTATTGGGATGGGTTTCTAGAAGAGATTCGATTTACTAAAAGCCAATATATGCGTTTCAGATATTGGCTTTTTTTATTCCACCAAATATTATACTCGAAATTGCTTGACCAAAGATTGCAGCTCTTTCGATAAAGCCACTAATTTTTCGCTCTCTTCCATTGTATCTTCAGATCTTTCTACAGACTTCTCCGTCACCGCACTAATTGATACCACGTTTCGATTAATTTCTTCCGCCACCTTACTCTGTTGCTCAGCTGAGGTAGCTATTTGTGCATTCATATCAGTGATTGTTGCTACTGAAGTGGTGATCGCGGTTAATGCTTCCCCCGCTTTAGAAGCATTTTCAACACTGACTTCAGCTTTTTCATGCCCTCGGCCCATCACATCTACTGCATCAGAGGCTGCTCCCTGAAGTTGCTGGATCATTTTTTGAATTTCTTCTGTAGAATTTTGAGTTCTACCAGCGAGAGTTCGAACTTCATCAGCAACTACCGCGAAACCTCTCCCTTGTTCACCAGCTCGTGCTGCTTCAATAGCAGCATTCAATGCTAATAAATTCGTTTGTTCTGCAATCTCTCTGATAACATCCAATACACTGCCAATATCACTACTATAGGATTCCAGCTTTTTAATAACCTCAGATGCTTTATTAACTTCTGCCGCCAATTCATTAATGCTAGTAACCGTCATTGAAACAACTTTTTGACCATCTTCTGCTTTTTCTTCTGCTTCTTTGGTGGCATTCATAGCAATAGAGGCATTGTTGGCAACCTCGTTTACTGCAGCACTCATTTCCGTCACAGCTGTCGCTACTTGGTCGGTTTCATGTGCTTGAATTTTCGCCCCGTTATTGGCTTCTTGCCCTAGTGCGCCTATAGAATCTGACATACCAATAACGGGTTCAACAGAACTGCTGATCTTGCCAACCATTTCCTGGAGGTTTGAAATGAAACTATTAAATTGTCTGGTAATCACACCAAATTCGTGTTCTCCAGAATCCAGCCTTTGTCTCAAATCACCCTTACCACCATTTAAGCCCACCAGTGAGTCGGTTAATATTTTTATCGGAAAAATAATTTTTCGATACAAAACAATAGATACAATTAGAGCGACCACCAAAGTCAATACACACAACACAATTATCGCATTGTGATTCCGAGCTGTACGCTCTTCAATAAGAATATTGAAACGCGCCACATCTCTTTCCAACATTTCTGACATTTTATTCAATTCATTAGCAATAGATTGAGATACTGCGTCAAATCCTGTCCCATCTTGCTGCATAATCAGGTTACCGGCACTCCGCCCCTTAATAATATAAGTACGCGCCATTTTTTCGCCAACCTCAAAAAGCTTTCCAACTGCAGGAATAATTCGATCTATATTTTTAGAAAACTCCGGTGTCTGAGTTTTCAATTTTTTAAGAATTAAAACGGCATCCTTCTCATTCTGCTGTGCATCCTCTATGACAGTAACATCTGCCGTGGCACTAACATCCGTCAAAAATTGTTGAATTTGAATAACATGATAGCGCGCATCCTTAAATGCCAACCTGGCTTGGGAATATCTGATCTCCTCTGTTTTTAGTGTTTTGAACTCGATCGTGGCATAAAAATTAAGAGCAACAATTCCACCTAGCAATGTCAGCATAATCCCCACTGTTACCAACAATAGCTTTTTAATACTTAAGGAAAACATGTTCAGATAACCTCATTTCACTATTATATTTAGAAGTGAGGATAGTGCAGTTATTGAGCCAATTTATTGGGTGAGGGAATACAACGAGAAAGCAAAAAAGAGGGTAGATTAAACCCCAACTAATAATTGAGCATTTGAATTAATCGTAATGCAGCTTGCTTACTTAACGAACGCTTTATTTGAGACTCTTCGGAATCAACACTCAGCAGTTGACTTCGATTAAAGGAGTAATCTTGTTGAACGGTGATTAATTGATCAGAGAGCTGCTTACTTTCCGATATCAGATTAAATCGCACACGATAATAGAGTGTATATTCCGCAGCAACACCGTCTTCACCCACAGAGGCAATCCGTTTTTGCCACTCACCAGCTATTATTTCTAACGTCTGATCTGCACTTTCCTTATCAGTCGCTAAACGACCGCTTTCGAGCAAATAATTGGATATGATCTGATTAAGCTCATACTCGCTCTTCTTAACTACGAAATGGACACTCGTATTTTTTTGATCACCCAGAGAACCACGAAGGTGAAAACCACAAGCAGTTAGCGACAAAACAAACACCGCAACAGCAAGCCATACCAGGACTGTCTGTTGCGGAGTAGATTTATGCAACAACGATATTCACCAATCGGCCAGGAACAACAATCACACGTTTGATTGACTTTCCTTCAATATTTCGCTTTACATTTTCCTCAGCAAGAGCGATTTTTTCAATCGCTTCTTTATCTGCATCAACTGCTACTTCGATACGTGATCTCATCTTCCCATTCACTTGAACGGTTAGTTCGATACTATCGGAAACAAGGGCCGACTCATCAAATATCGGCCATGGTGTGTCAATGAGTGTTGATTGGCGACCAAGCGTTGACCACAAACTATGGGTAATATGTGGAACAATGGGGGACAGCAATGCAACCGCGGCTTCCAGCGCTTCCTGCTTAACCGCTCGATCAGTTTTAGAACTGCCATTAAATTTACCAATGGCGTTTAACATCTCCATGGTTGCTGCAATAGCAGTATTAAAAGTGTGCCGACGATCAATATCATCAGTGACTTTTTGAATAGTAGCGTGAACAACTTTACGAAGTTCCTTTTGAATTTTATCCAATTCACCACCGTTATATGCGGCAACAACACCGATCCCAGCATGCTCATGAACCGTACGCCACAAACGTTTTAGAAAACGAGAAGCACCATCAACCCCAGAATCTGCCCATTCCAAACTTTGATCGGGCGGCGCGGCAAACATCATAAACAAACGCGCAGTATCAGCGCCGTACTTTTTGATCAACTCTTGAGGATCAACCGTATTGCCTTTGGATTTAGACATTTTCACGCCATCTTTTAACACCATACCTTGTGTCAAAAGATTTTTAATCGGTTCGTCGTTTTTCACCAAGCCAACATCACGCATGAGCTTATTGAAAAAACGTGCATAGAGTAAGTGTAAAATCGCATGCTCAATGCCACCCACATATTGGTCAACTGGAAGCCAGTAATTTGCTGCTTCATCCAGCATGGCTTCGTTATTATTCGCACTCGCAAAGCGAGCAAAGTACCAGGAGCTTTCCATAAACGTATCAAAGGTATCGGTTTCACGTTCTGCTTTAGCTCCACAGCTTGGGCAGGTGGTTTCGTAAAACTCGGGCATTTTTTTTATGGGTGAACCAACACCGTCAAAATCTACATCTTCTGGTAAGGTAACAGGCAAGTCTTTTTCAGGAACAGGAACGGCGCCACAGGCATCGCAATTGATGATAGGTATCGGAGTGCCCCAGTAGCGTTGACGAGAAACACCCCAATCACGTAACCGATATTTGGTACGCTTTTGTCCCTGGCCTTTTCCTTCCAGTGCTTCGGCGATTTTATCGAATGCTTCTTTCGATGTTAGACCAGTGAATTCTCCGGCATTGACCAGGCGACCTTTTTCAGTAAAAGCGGCATTCTCTAAATCAATTTCGGCGCCATCAACGGCTTCGATAACTTGCTTGATCGGCAAGCCGTATTTTTTGGCAAACTCCCAATCTCGCTGATCATGCGCAGGAACCGACATTACGGCACCTTCGCCATAACCCATCAACACAAAATTTGCGATATAGACAGGCAATACCTCTCCAGTTAGAGGATGAATAACATTGGCGCCGGTTGCCCTGCCTTTCTTTTCCATGGTTTCCACATCAGCTTCCGCCGTACCCATGGCCTCACACTCTTTTATGAATGCTAGTAACTCCGGATTATTTTCTGCTGCACGTGATGCAACAGGGTGTTCAGGTGCCACAGCAACATAAGTTACACCCATTAAAGTATCTGGACGGGTTGTATAGACTTTAAGTGGCTCGCCGGTAGCTTCTAAGGTAAATTGAATTTCTACACCTTCAGACCGGCCGATCCAGTTACGCTGCATGGCCCTGACCTGATCAGGCCATCCATCAAGGTTATCTAGCTCACTTAAAAGCTCATCCGCATAATCAGTGATTTTCATAAACCACTGGGGAATCTCTTTTCTCTCTACTTTGGTATCACAACGCCAGCAGCAACCATCAACCACTTGCTCGTTTGCCAACACGGTTAAATCATTTGGACACCAATTGACCGGTGCGGTTTTTTTATAAACCAACCCTTTCTCGAATAATTTGGTAAACAACCACTGCTCCCAACGGTAATATTCCGGTGTGCAAGTAGCCAGTTCACGACTCCAATCATATCCAAAACCTAAGCGCTTCAACTGATCACGCATGTAGTCAATATTTTCATGAGTCCACTTGGCAGGCGCAACCTGATTTTTAATCGCTGCATTTTCAGCAGGTAGACCAAACGCATCCCATCCCATAGGTTGCAGAACATTTTTACCGCGCATACGTTGGAAGCGACTAATCACATCACCAATGGTGTAATTTCGCACATGCCCCATATGCAAGCGACCCGAAGGATAGGGAAACATGGAGAGGCAATAGTATTTTTCCTTACTGTCATCTTCAGTGACCTGAAAACTTTTATTTTCCTCCCAATATTCTTGTACTTCTTTTTCAACAGCGGAGGGATCGTATTGCGCTTCCATATTGTTCTTTGCACCTAAGTTAATTCATAAAAAGAAAGGGGAGTATTATAGTTGCTCGGAGATCAATCCCATAGAGTAAAACACGAATTATCTCACTTTCAGGACAATATTTAGGGTATATTAAAGTTATCTAACAACCATGTAGGAGTAATTCATCATGCCAGAATCACACAACCCTGTTACTGAAAAATTGATTCATGCTTATAACCAGATGCTCGAAACTACGAAAGAGTTTTTAGATACCACCGGCAAGGAAGCCAAGCCAGCACTTTTAGATGCTATCGATAAATCAAAAGAGAAAATGGCGGAATTAACCGAATTAACTGCTGAAGATATTGAAAAAGTGAGTGACTTTGTGGTGCGTGATATTCACGACGCGGCAGAATATATTGCAGTAGGTGAGCGTGAATTAGGTGACTGGCTAAGATTGGATGCTCTATATCTTGAAGATAAATTTATGGAAGCTTTTTCCAATATGGTAGACCACACTCAATTAGCACTTGAAGAGATCCGACAAAACGCCAAAAGAGCAACCGAGTGGCACACAGGTGAAATTACTGGCCCTGGCACATTAGTCTGTGCATCCTGTGGTGAAGTATTGCACTTCAAGAAAACTGGACACATTCCCCCATGCCCTAAATGCCACCATACCGTTTATAATCGTGCCGAAGATTGATATTTAATGCCAGCTAGTGCGTTAGGCTTTAAGTGATTTTTTGGCCTTTGGCCAATGCGTTAAGCTTGAAGAAGAAGCAAAAGCGGAAAAAAATGCAGCATCTTTTTGCTTCAAGCCTAACGCGTTGGCCAAAGGCCAAAAAACACCCTAACGCTTAACGCAATAATGTCACTGGGCGGTAAACGTCATTCATAACTGCATTTAGGGGGTGCAGTACTACTTCATTATTTTAGCGATGCTCAGGATCGTTTTCATCAAGACCTTTCACTGCTAAAGTTGCAGCGCGAAAAATAGCACGGCCTTTATTCATGGTCTCGTCCCACTCGTTCTCAGGTACAGAGTCGTAGACAATACCAGCACCTGCTTGCAAGTACAGAGTATGGTCTTTGATCACTGCAGTTCGAATAGCAATCGCAGTATCCATATTGCCGTTCCAGCCAATGTAGCCAACTGCACCGGAATAAACTCCTCGTTTTACAGGCTCTAACTCGTCAATGATTTCCATGGCTCGAACTTTTGGTGCACCTGAAACTGTTCCCGCCGGAAAAGTCGCTCTCAGAGAATCCATTGCGGTAACGTTTTCATCCAACTCGCCAGTAACGTTGGAAACAATGTGCATAACGTGCGAGTAGCGTTCAACAATCATCTTTTCAGTCAATTTTACCGAACCAGTCTTGGCAACACGTCCGACATCATTCCGACCAAGATCAATCAACATTAAATGTTCAGCAATTTCTTTCGGATCAGCTAATAGCTCTTTCTCTAACGCTAAATCTTCTTCTGGTGTTTTACCTCGTGGTCGTGTGCCGGCAATTGGCCGAACGGTAATTTCCCGATTCTCCTCACGCACCAAGATTTCAGGTGAAGACCCCACAATATAGAAATTCCCCAAATTTAAATAATACATGTAGGGAGAAGGATTCAAACTGCGCAACGCTCGATATAGATCTAATGGATCTGCATAATAGGGAACGGAAAGCCGCTGCGATAAAACAACTTGCATAACGTCCCCGTCAGTAATGTATTCCTTGGATTTCTTAACGGCATCCATGAATCCATCACGTGTAAATCCGGAAACGAAGTCTGACTCAGCCACATCGGAATGCACAGGCTTTTGGGAGGGTAGGTTAAGTGGCTCTCTAAATTTTCTCGCTAACTTTCGCAGCCGCTGACAGCCTAGTTCATAAGCATTTTTTTCTTCCGGGTCCACATAAATGATGATGTGTAATTTGCCCGAAAGATTATCAAAAACCACTAATTCGTCAGATATCATTAATAAAATATCAGGATTTTGCAGTGGGTCAGGATTCGGGCATTCACCAAGTCTTGGCTCTATATATCGAACGGTGTCATAGCCAAAATAGCCTACCAAACCACCGGTAAATCTCGGCATATCTGGAATTTCAGGCGCGTTAAACTGAGCACGAAATTCGTCAATATAGTGAAGAGGATCTTCAACCTTTTCACATTTGACCTTTTCATCACCTTTGAAAAGGGAAACTTCATGGGATCGAATTTCGATACGAGCAGAACATGACAATCCAATTATTGAATACCTACCCCATTTTTCCCCACCTTGCACAGATTCAAACAAATAACTGTGAGGCTCGTTGGCAAATTTTAGGTAAGTACTTAAAGGTGTATCAAGATCCGCAAGCATTTCGCGCTTTAGAGGAATCTTGTTGTAACCTTTATCTATATATTGTTGAAATTCTGCTTTGTCCATAGTTTCGATTACTTAAGAAGGCTCTTCAGCTCAAGAAAACTATCAATAATTGCATCCGGTTTTGCTTCTGCGATATCAATACCGTGATTGTAACCGTAACTAACAGCAATCACTTTGAAGTTTGCGCTTCTTGCAGCTTGAACATCATGCATTGAATCACCAAGCATCAAACTGTCTTCTGGTTCTATATTAAAATGCTTCGCAGCATGCCATAAAGGTTCTGGTGCAGGTTTTTTAACGGACAAAGTATCACCGCTCACCACTACGCCAAAATACTTCAATATTCCTTTCGCTTCTAATAGCGGCAAGGTAAAACTTTCTGCTTTATTGGTAACACAACCAATGCTGTAACCAGTGTCACTCAGAAATTTTAATCCCTCTTCGACGTTGGGGAATAAGCGGCTATAAACACCATTTGATTCAAGGTAGTGTTTATAAAATATGGGATAAGCTTTTTCATAAAGCTCCGCATTTGGTTCTGCATTTAATTCGCCGGTTAGCGCTCTTTTAACCAAACGATCAACACCATTACCCACCCAATTGCGAACGGCATCTTCACCATGTTCAGGCATATCAAGATCTCGACGCATGGCATCAACTGCATAGGCTAAATCGGGAACAGAATCAACGAGAGTACCGTCTAAATCAATTAATACTAGCTTTGGATTAAACATATTTATTTACTACCAGCTTTCCGAAAATTATATGAGTCTAACAGAAACTACAAAGTCGTGATCAATTTGAATACAATAAAAAACGGGGCCAATATATATCAGCCCCGCTTTTAAAAAATGTACTCTTTAAAAGCTTACCATCATACCTGCAGTAAAAAGGCTGGTGTCGTAATCGCTACTTCCATCATTCGCGTAAAGCAAATAACCTTTTGTATTTTTATTCAACTTATGCGTTGTACCGAATGTATACCCGGTTTCATTATCATTATTACCAATTGTCAAAATAAGTGCCGTAGCATCCATCTCATAGGTAGCAGCAAGGAATAACTGATCACCCGCACCATCGGATACAGCAACAGACCCAGAATCATCTATCTCATATTGAAAAGCAAAGGTCGCAGCTCCTGCTTTTACTTTACTCCCGACTTTCATTGCTGTTTCGTCTTTAGCGCCGGAGTTGAGATAGTCGATAAAAAAGGCAACATCATCCAGGTTATAGTGTAATCCCAAGCCCATATTATTATCACCAGGCGCAAAATTATAATGACCAACAGCCTTAACACCGCCAAATGAACGCGAATCAAAACGAACGGTATTTGTTGAGCGCCCTTGATCATCACCAGTACCTGAATGATGAGCCGACATGGTTTTTGCAACACCACGCCCTTCCGCTGAAGTATAAAACAATGGGTCTACCAATTTACCCGTTGCTTTATAGGGCGTACGAATAGTTCCTAAACGGAATGTGCCGAATCTTTCGCTAGACATCCCAATCCAACTATCTCGCTGATTAGTCAATCCCGCAGGGTTTGTTCCATCCTCTAAAATCATTCCCGCTTCGATTTTGTAGACGACTTTGAAATCAGAAACGTTTGTATCCATACTGCCTTTCATACCAATATGGCTACCTTTACTTTCATTACCACTAACAACATAACCAGAATCATCCAATCTATCTATTGATAGATGCATGCGCCCGTATGCTCGATGATTATCGGCAGCAGTAACTGATATGGGTAAAGCGAGGGCTGTTGCGCAAGCCACAGCTATCAACCTGATGTGCATCCCTTTCTCCTAAAAAATACAAATAATTAAGTCAGTAAATCATTGGTGGGAATTATCCTAGAAAACTCAGTTGGACGCGAGAACAAAGTGCAGGCAATTGGTTTGAATGGCGCAATGAAAAGTTTCGCAATCACCTGGTTGGTGATTCAATATCTTTTCATATAGTCAGGTAAATCAAGTGATTGTGCTTTAGCTCGTGGATCAACTGATTTTTTTAGGATTATAGGCTGTTTTAAAGAATAAAACAGTCAAAACCGGCAAGAGCAGTTAATTGAAGCATAAGAATTTCAGTGTGCACCGAAAAGAAAGGGGAGTAAATACAAAAAAGCCCCGCTGAATAGCGAGGCTTTTTTTGAAACGATTAACGTTTCGAGAATTGTGTCGCACGTCTTGCTTTGTGTAAACCAACTTTCTTACGCTCAACTTCACGAGAATCACGAGTAACATAGCCCGCTTTACGCAAAGCAGGACGCAAGGATTCATCATACTGCATCAATGCACGTGTAATTCCATGACGAATTGCGCCAGCTTGACCTGAAATACCACCACCTTTAACAGTGCAATAGACGTCAAATTTATCAATCATTTCTACACGCTCTGCCGGTTGACGAACAATCATACGTGCCGTTTCTCGACCGAAATATTCATCAATAGAACGGTTATTAATTTTAATTTCGCCAGTTCCTGGAGTTAGAAAAACTCTCGCTGTTGAACTTTTACGACGACCAGTGCCATAAAACTGTTTATCTGCCATTTTATATTCTCTTTAGATATCTAGTGGTTTAGGCTGCTGGGCTGCATGCCCATGCTCACTACCGGAATAAACTTTAAGCTTGCGATACATTGCTCGACCAAGAGGATTTTTTGGTAACATGCCTTTTACAGCTTTTTCTAAAATTCGCTCTGGCGCTCTTTCACGTAGCTTTTCTAATGTCATCGATTTTAATCCACCGGGATAACCAGTGTGACGATGATACATTTTAGCGTTTTCTTTATTCCCAGTAGCCACTACATTCTTAGCGTTTACAACAATGATGTAATCACCGGTATCAACATGAGGTGTGAATTCTGGTTTATGCTTACCGCGCAAGCGAGAAGCAATTTCTGTAGCCAATCGGCCTAGTGTTTTACCCGTGGCATCGACCACGTACCAGTCGCGCTTTACGCTCTCTGGTTTTGCATTAAAGGTTTTCATTATCTTAACCCTATATATAAGACGCACTTGAAAAGGTCGGGAATACTATTAAAACTCGCTTGAAATGTCAACTGTTTCAGCAAAGATAACTAGCGTAATACTCACACTGCTGAAATGTAGCGCCGAACAAAAAAAAAGCGGCCACGAAAGCCGCTCAAAACAACACCACCTCTAGGGAGGGGGGGAGGTGATATCAAACCAATTACATTAAGAGGTTCAACAGTATGCCCTCAAAGAATATCACAATCACCATATCATTTAAAAGTGTATAAACAACACTAATTCTATTTAATGCGACCTAAGGCCCAAAATATGTTAACAGCGATGAGATCTGCCTTAATCCTTATCGATCAACAGTCTCTTAACCACTTCACCTTTGACTAAATGCTGCTCAACAATATCTTCAACATCTTCTTTATCTACAAAGGTATACCAGACTCCCTCTGGGTAAACGACACACGCAGGCCCTTCACTACAGCGATTTAAACAACCTGCAGAATTAATGCGAACGCCGCCTGCAACTGCCAAGCCTTTTTCTTTAACCAGATCTTTCGCATAAGTTCGTAGTGCTGAAGCACCATGGTCTTCACAACTTTGCCTACCATCAGCTCTTTTATTAGTACAAAAAAACACGTGATGCTTATAAAATAGTTCGCTCATCCATCCTAACCTTGTTGTCACTTTAATGCCGTTAATTGTACCAATAGAAAAGATACAGCGTGAAATATCTTTACTCGCAGACCAATGTGTAAAATGCGGTCTATGCTCCGCAACATGCCCTACTTACAAACTACGTGCTGATGAAAATGAATCACCCAGAGGACGAATTGCTTTAGCTCAAGCCGTTGCCGGTAACGGCATTCAATCTTTTGATCGTATAAAACACCACCTGGACAACTGCCTTTATTGCGGGCAATGTGAAACCGCCTGCCCGTCAGGAGTAAAATACACGCGAATTGTCGACCTGACTTTAGATGCATTGAATCACTCCTCAAACAGACTCAAAACAAGCAAACTAGAGTTATGGGGAGTTCGTTTTATCAGCAATAGAACAGAAAATAGCTGGCCCAAACTTATCAGAACCTGGAAATTGCTTTCCCCGATATTCAACAAATATTTGCTGCGAAAATTAAGTATAAAATCGAGTACAGTTAATAAAAAATTCAATGAACAGGCCACTATCGACCATCAATCCCCGGTCATCTCCAAAGGAAGCTTATCAATTTTCACTGGCTGTACCAGCCACATTTTTGACCAGCGCACACTTGCGGACTCGACGGCTTTACTACGCCACTGTGGTTATGAGTTAAACATTCCCGAGCAGCAAGTTTGTTGCGGAGCCCTTGCAAAACATCGTGGATATTCTGACATAGCCAACAATTGCGAAATGAAGAACACACAGGCATTTGATGACTCAATGACAGTACCTATTATCTTCAGTGCCACAGGATGCGGTTCGGCATTACAGCAATATGACTCACAGTTATCTCGGAGATTCGTAGATATCAATGTGTTTACCAAAGAAGAAATCGATTTTAAAACGTTAAACTTCAAGCCTTTAAGTAAAAAAATCCTTATTCACACACCTTGCTCACAACAAAAATCAATCGCGAAAAGCAAAACAATAGAAACCCTTTTGTTCAATATCCCTGGATTAGAGATATTACAATCCGATCAGTACAGTTCGTGTTGCGGAGCAGGAGGAACACATTTTGTCAGAAGCCCAGACACAGCTGCAAAAATCCGCGAGCCATTAGTTAACCATGTAATGAAGCAAGTACCTGACTACGTCGTAAGCAGTAACTATAGTTGTGCCATACACATTGCAACAGGTTTATCTGAAAAAAATATGGACATTCCTGTCGTTCATCCTATATCGTTACTCTGGCAACAACTCGATAAAAGCAACATCTACTAAAAGGTTTAACATGTCTCGATTACTCTCACCCATCGATCAGCTCATTGCTAATTTTGACCAAGGTATGCGTACCGTATTTGGCAAACCAGAAATCACAGAAAGACCCGACCCCGCCATCAGTACTGATGAAGGCGAGATGACTGATGCAGAGAAAAAACTCTCATCCAGGCTCATGCGCATCAACCACGCAGGTGAAGTTGCTGCGCAGGCCTTATATCAAGGCCAAGCGCTAACAGCTCGCAACCAGGACGTTAAGCAGCAGATGGAGCGCTCTGCTCAAGAAGAATACGACCACCTTGACTGGTGTGAAAAACGAGTGAAAGCATTAGATAGCCACACCAGCTATTTAAATCCTTTGGTATATACAGGCTCATTAACCATTGGCGCTTTGGCTGGCGCTATTGGCGATAAATGGAGCTTGGGATTTGTTGTAGAAACAGAAAAGCAAGTTGGTAGGCATTTGGAAGAACATCTTGATCGATTACCTAAAAACGATCACAAAAGCCGCGCAGTTTTAGAGCAAATGGATATTGATGAAGCTCATCATGCAGATGTAGCTAAACAAGCAGGGGCGGCTGATTTGCCGCCACCGGTGAAACTCGCTATGAAACTCACATCAAAACTGATGACTAAAAGCGTCTACTGGGTGTAGGCGATTTTTCAAGCAATAGAGACATTACGGCCCACGTAAATCTCTTGCATCTCATGCTTCAATTTTTTACGAATTAACTCAACTTCTTCAGATGACAAATCATCTTCTGAAATGTTGAATAGATAGTTATTTAAGTCAAAATCACTCAATAACATTTTTGTGTGGAATATGTTTTCTTGATAAATATTCACATCAATCATCTGATATCGGTTTCGAGTATCTTCAGACAAAAAGTTTTGAATTGAGTTAATCTCATGATCTATATAATGTTTTTTACCAGAAACATCTCGTGTAAAACCACGCACCCGATAATCCAGAATGACAATATCCGAATCAAAACTGTGAATGAGATAGTTCAATGCACGCAGTGGTGAAATTCGCCCACAAGTAGAAACATCGATATCCGCTCGAAAGGTGCTAATTCCGTCATGAGGATGACTCTCAGGATAGGTATGGACCGTGATATGACTTTTATCGAGATGGCCTACTATTGTATCAGGTAATGGACCTGGTTCTTCCTGCGTGTTTTCATCGATTACCTTCTGAGGAATCACAGGTTCTTCAGAGATCAGCATGGTCACGCTAGCACCTTCAGGATCATAATCCTGATGTGCGATATTCAGTATATTTGCACCAATAATCGATGCAACTTCCTGTAAAATATTCGTCAAACGCTCAGCATTATATTCTTCATCGATATAAGCGAGATATTCTTTCTGCTGCTTTTCTGAACGTGTATAAGCGATATCATAAATATTAAAGCTCAAAGACTTCGTCAGATTATTAAAACCATGTAACTGCAATTTGGAATGATCAGGCATCCACTCTACCTTCCATACTTAATCAGGATTTAACTAATCGGGGGATGATAAATTACTTGAACTACAACACCATCCGGGTCGTAGCAATAAAAGCTTCGAGCACCATCTCTGTGCGTCCTAGGTTCGTTACGAATTTTCACATCATTTTCTTTTAAAAATTCAAACCATTCATCCACTTGTTCAGGCGTTTTGATAATAAATCCTATATGGTCAAGTTTTTGGAAGGCATCAATAGCTACAGATTCTTGTGTTCGGTGCAAAGCAAGATTATCGTTGCCACCACACAAATAGACATTATCAGAATCCGGTCGCCATTCGACCTTCATCCCCATAAGATCTACATAAAACGTTTCACACGCTTCAAAGTTTTTTACAAACAAAGCGACGTGCCTCATTCCTTCCGTTGGTGCAGGGCGTTTTAACATGATTTATTCTACTATTTTAATTTCAAATGAGTGGGTAATTTCTACAGAATGAGCCAACATAATTGAGGCAGAGCAATATTTTTCTGCGGACAAGCTCACAGCACGTGATACTTGCGCGTCTTTCAAAGACTCTTTCCCGGTTACAATAAAATGCATATTAATTTTGGTAAAAACCTTAGGAACAGTTTCCGCACGTTCTGCACTCAAATTCACTTCACAATCAACAATAGGTTGACGTGCTTTTTTCAAAATGTGAACTACGTCGTATGTTGAACAACCGCCAACACCAAGTAACAACATTTCCATTGGACGAACGCCTAAGTTTCTCCCTCCGCCTTCAGGAGGCCCATCTAAAACAATAGCATGGCCACTTCCTGACTCCGCTAAAAACATCGCATTTTCGACCCACTTTACCCGGCCTTGCATAATTAAACTCCAATCGTTAAAGGCCGACATAATAGCATATAGCAACTCTAGCCTGCATTTCTCAACAGCTTCACAAATGCATGCTTGCGAACTGCTGAGAAATGCAAGCTAGCTAATTTATAAAAGGATATGAAATGTCACTTCAATCAGCGCTTCAGATAACAGAAACATCGAAAGACAAAACCTATAGTCTCAATGAAGACGCTTTGGAGAAGTTTCTCAGCTATAGCCATAAACGTCGTTATCCAACAAAATCACTCATCATATATGCTGGTGATGCACCCGACGCTTTGTACTACATTAGCGAAGGATCAGTTGCAGTTCTTATGAACGATGATGACGGGCACGAAATTGTACTCGCATATCTCAATCAAGGCGATTTTTTTGGAGAGATGGGCCTATTCGATCACGGTTCAGGGCGAAGCGCTTGGGTAAAAGCCAGAACAGAATGCACACTAGCAGAAATTAGCTACAGCAAATTCCGCCAACTCACTCAGGCTGAACCAGATTTAATGTATGCCGTTGCTAGCCAAATGGCGGCTCGTCTGCGAAAGACTAGTCGCAAAGTAGGAGACCTTGCCTTCATGGATGTTACTGGCCGAATCGCCAGAACATTACTTGATTTAGCGAAAGAGCCCGATGCAATCACTCATCCTGACGGTATGCAAATTCGCATCACCCGCCAGGAGTTAGGAAAAATTGTCGGCTGCTCACGTGAAATGGCCGGCCGAGTGATTAAGGAACTGGAAGAGCGCGGGCTTATCTCGGCAGCAGGCAAAGCTATTGTCGTCTTTGGTACTCGTTAAGTAAAAAGCTTTGCCAATTCAGCGCCTGGATCATCAACACGCATAAATGCTTCACCAACAAGAAACGCATTAACATTATTATCTCGCATTTTTTGAACATCAGCAGCGGAATGGATGCCGCTCTCCGTTACCACAATTCTGTCGTCCGGAATTTTTTCTAATAAATCGATTGTAGTATCAAGGCTTGTCTCAAAGGTACGCAAATTTCGATTATTAATACCGATTAATCGTGTGTTGAGCGGTAATGCGCGTCCTAGCTCTTCTGCATCATGAACCTCGATTAAAATATCCAATCCTAAAGACTCTGCCAGTCTTGCTAAATCAGCCATTTGCTTATCTTCTAAAGCCGCAACAATCAGCAAAATACAGTCGGCGCCCATTACTTTAGCTTCATACACCTGATAGGGGTCAATGATGAAGTCTTTACGTATAACAGGAAGATTGCAGACTTCGCGCGCTTGAATCAAATAAGCCTCAGAACCCTGAAAATAGTCTTCATCAGTGAGTACCGACAAACAAGCTGCACCTGATGCAGCATAAGATTTAGCAATACTGGCAGGATCAAAATCTTCGCGAATCACGCCTTTACTTGGCGATGCTTTTTTAATTTCAGCAATCACGGCAGAGCGGCCTTGCTTAATCGCATCATCAATGGCGCTGACAAACCCTCTCGCAGCAGCAATGCTTTGCGCTTTATCTTTCAGCTCATCTAAACTGATTTTTTTAGATCGCTGTTCATTTTCCTCAACTTTGCGCTGAAGGATTTTTTTTAAAATATCTGGCGTACTGCCCATTAAGAACACCCCATTAAAACACCCTACTAGAAACTTTGTGAATATTTAACCAAGCTAGCAAACTTAGCTTTCGCTGCCCCGTTTTCGATAACTTCTTTGGCTTTATTGATACCTGCATCAAGAGACTCAGCAATCCCGGAAGTATAAATTGCTGCGCCGGCATTTAATAAAACGATATCTCTAGCCGCACCGGGCTGATTATCTAAAATATCATTAATAACAGCCAAACTTTGCTCAGCACCATCCACAGCAAGTGAAGCTACATCACCTTTTTGCAAACCAAACTGCTCAGGTTCAACACGATAATTGGTAATTTGACCATCTTTCAATTCAGCAACATTGGTTGCACTACCAATGCTGATCTCATCCATACCATCATCGGCGTGGACGATCATCACATGCTCACTGCCCAAGCGTTGTAATACATTGGCGAGCGGTTCAACCCAAGCCTTATCAAATACACCGATAACTTGATTAGGTGCACCTGCAGGATTTGTTAGCGGCCCAAGCACATTGAAAATAGTACGCACTCCCATTTCACGCCGTGGACCTATCGCATGCTTCATGGCTCCATGATGTTTTGGGGCAAACATAAAACCTACACCGATTTCATCAACACACTTAGCAACTTGCGAAGCATTTAGCTCTAGATTTACACCAGCAGCTTCCAGAACATCAGCACTACCCGATTTGCTGGAAATTGAGCGATTACCATGTTTTGCTACTTTTGCACCGGCAGCGGCGGCGACCATTGCACAACAGGTGGAAACATTAAAAGTATTTGCACCATCACCACCGGTGCCACAAGTATCAACCAAATTTGGACCGGAAACCTCGACCTTTTCTGCCAGAAACCGCATAACTTTGGCCGCTGCTGTAATCTCGTCAATCGTTTCACCTTTCATTCGCAAGCCAATAAGAAAACCACCAATTTGGGCTTGAGTGGCCTCACCAGTCATGATCAAACGCATGACTTCTGTCATCTCATCTTCAGTGAGATCGCGTTTTTCGGTTACTGCGCGAATAGCTTGTTGTAAATTCATGGTTTACTTGGTTCCTTCAATGACATCTGCAAAAAATTTTGTAATAAATCGTGGCCATATTCTGAAAGGATTGACTCTGGGTGAAATTGCACACCTTCAATCGGCAATGTTTTATGACGCACCCCCATTATTTCATCGATTTGGCCATCTTCAGTTTCTGTCCATGATGTAATTTCCAGGCAATCAGGTAGCGTCTCTTTATTGATGACTAATGAATGATAGCGTGTCGCTTCAAACGGATTACCGAGTCCATGAAAAACACCTTTGTTATTGTGGTGCATGAGAGATGTTTTTCCATGCATGATCTGTTTTGCATGAATAATGTCACCACCAAATGCCTGCCCTATACTCTGGTGCCCAAGACAAACACCAAGAATAGGTACGACACCGGCAAAATGTTTGATGGTTTCAATAGATACACCAGCTTCGTTTGGTGTGCATGGTCCAGGCGAAATCATGATACGTTCTGGATTTAGACCAATCATCTCATCGAGCGTTATTTGATCGTTTCGATAAACAGCGACTTCCGCTCCCAATTCACCTAAATATTGCACAAGGTTATAGGTAAACGAATCATAATTATCGATCATTAACAGCATTTAAGGCTACTCATTACGAAATAAAAGAGGGGAGTTTATCACTCAATTAGCAACAGGAAAAAGCAAAGAAGACAAATTAGCCTGAGCCAACTCGGCTATTTTTCTGGTAGGCTATTATATGATCAGCTGCTAAGCAGATACCGATAGATTCACCAATGGCGTGATTATGATGACTTGGCACTAGAGATAACATTTCCGCACCACTTGGTAATTTCAACGTATAGAGAATTTGTGCTCCGCGAAATGCTTTGTCAGAGATAGTGGCTTGAAGTGGACTATCATCATCATGAATGATGTCATCAGGGCGTAGCAAAACATCCACTTCTGCCCCGCTGTCTATCTGAGCGTCGAATTCACCTTCAATAACACCGAGTTCAATCTCTACACAACGCTCATTCAACACTTTACCCGGTAGAAAAACACCTTCCCCAATAAAGTCAGCAATAAAATGGTTAACCGGTTTGTGATAAAGGTTATAAGCCGTATCCCATTGCTGAATCAGCCCATGATTCATTACACCGATGTAGTCAGCAATCATAAAGGCTTCGTTTTGGTCATGAGTTACCATAATCGCAGTAGTATTTTCCTGTTTCAAAATACTTCTCACATCCAAACAGAGTCGTTCTCTTAAAGAAACATCGAGGTTTGAAAATGGCTCATCGAGTAAAAGGAGTTTCGGCCGTGGCGCTAAAGCCCGGACCAAAGCAACACGCTGCTGCTGACCGCCAGACAACTCATGTGGGTAGAGATGAGCAAAACTTTCCAGATTAACTAACTCTAACATTTCGGCTACTCGCGATTTGCGCTCTGCACTTGTATAATTACGCAAACCAAATTCAATATTCTGCATCGCAGTTAGATGCGGAAAAAGCGCATAATCCTGAAACACCATACCTATCTGGCGCTTCTCAGCAGGCACATGTTTATTCCTGCCTGCGATAACATTTCCAGCCAACAAAATCTCACCCGACTGCAAGGATTCAAATCCTGCAATGCAGCGTAATGCAGTAGTTTTGCCACAACCCGATGGGCCTAACAAACAGCCAATGTTGCCGCGCGCCAATTGTAAACTCATTTCCCGAACAACAGTAGTATCGCCGTAACGCTGGGAAATGGTTTTTAATTCAAGCATGTAATCATCGTTCTGCATGGCGATTCATCATTATTATAGGTATTAAGCCGGCGATGATAATTGACACTGCCGGTAATGCAGCGCGTTCCCATTCACCTTCGGAAGTCATTTCAAATACTCGAACTGCCAGAGTATCCCAACCAAATGGGCGAGTCATTAATGTTATAGGCATCTCCTTCATGACATCGACAAAAACCAACGTCATGGCAGTAAATAATCCACCGCGCAATATGGGAAGATGTATTTTGCGCACCAAGGTTAGCCCACTCGCTCCCAAGCTTCGTGCAGACTCATCAACAGATTGAGTTATGCGTTGCAAATTTCCGTCAATCGGGCTAAAGCCAGCTGCGAGAAAACGAACAGCCAGCGCCACTAGCATTGTAAACAAGGTACCTTGTAAAACCAATCCACCATCATAACCAAAATAATTGAGCGCATCCTGCAAATGGCCGTCAAGCCATGCAATAGGAATATAAGCACCTACCGCTAACACGGGGCCAGGCAAAGCATAACCAAGCGTAGAAATTCTTACCAGAGAGCGAGTTGTAAAATCAACATAATAACGATTTGCTACTGCCAGGATAACTGCCGCCGAAACCACAATAATTGATGTCAGTGCGGCGAGCATCAAAGAGTGCCATAAAAATTCGAAATAACGCTGATCAAAGTCTTGAGCAATCACTTCACTCGCCCAAACAAACAGCTGTATCATCGGAATAATAAATGCGAAGAGAAGGACGCGTGATGCAGCCGGTAATGAAAACAGACTAAACCAAGCTTTATAAATACCAGTGGTAAATGTATCGTAATTAAAGACAGAGACAGTGCCAAAATCCGCCAGTGTCTCCATAATCACAAGCATCAAACCACCCACAATCCAAGGCCGAGCCATGGGCAGTGCAACTTTAAAAAAGCCTTGTGTTGAAGAGTAACCCATCGATTGGGCAGCTTCCAATGCACGTTTTCCTTGAGTCATAAAAGCATTACGGGCAATGAAATAGACATACGGATAGAAGGCTAAAACCATCACTACAATAACACCAGCACGAGAACGAACTTCAGGAAAAACGATATCTATTCCAAGATCTCGAAAAAAGGTTTGAATAGGCCCGGTGAAATCAAAAATTCCAACAACAACAAATGCTGTTACATATGCCGGAACGGCTAGCGGAAGAAATAGAGCCCATGAAAATATTTTTCGTCCAGGGAATTCACAAACAGCGGTTAACCAGGCTAACGAAACCCCGAGGATAAGTGTTCCTGTTGTTGTTCCAAGAACTAACCAAAAGGTATTGATCAGCAAATCTGAGAGGAGATGCTCACTGAGATGATCCCAAACATCGGGGGCAGGTGTAAGCAGAGACCAAAGAATAACCAGTACAGGCATAAGAACAGCGAGAGCGATCAAAATCGCTGAAATTCGCCATCCCTGGGTAAACACTCTCGCGCTGCGAAGTAAAATACCCATTATTTGAAACCAT
>CALZJE010000015.1 GCA_945787715.1 uncultured Ectothiorhodospiraceae bacterium
ATTAACTTTAAATAGGAAAAGCGTATTATTTTTCAAACAGAGACACGTAAAATAGTATAGCGACCTTACATCCATGCTAGGCAGTACAGCAATTGCACTTGGACTCATATTCCTAAGCCTATCGGAACATTGTTGCAATTATATTGCTCTAGGAGCTTGTTGAACTTCGGCTTATAACTAGCTCACCAATTCACCGTACAAATCATGATCATCAGCATTCGTAATTTTCACATCAACAAAATCGCCAACTTCCAGCGCAGCATCGGTTTGCACCATCACTACTCCATCTATTTCTGGCGCGTCAGAGTATGTTCGACCAACAAAACCATCTTCGGCGAGCTCGTCAATAATCACCACTTCCTGCCTGCCAATGCGATCTTGAAGTTTATCGGCACTAATCGCTGCCTGGGTTTCCATAAAAATTTCCAAACGTTCTTGTTTAATGTGCTCAGGAATTTGGTCTGGTAATTCATTTGCAGCCGCACCTTCCACAGGCGAATAAGTGAAACAGCCCACTCGATCTAGTTTCGCCGCTTTAAGAAATTCCAACAGCTCTTCAAAATCTTTGTCAGTCTCACCAGGATAACCTGCTATAAATGTACTGCGAATTGCCAAGTCAGGGCACTGAGACCGCCAGCTTTCTATGCGCTTCAGATTGTTCTCACTGCTTGCCGGTCTGCGCATGGACTTTAGAATTTTCGGGCTGGCATGCTGGAATGGAATATCCAAGTATGGCAAAAGAAATCCATCAGCCATCAAAGGAATCACGTCATCCACATGAGGATAAGGGTAAACATAATGCAGGCGAATCCATACGCCAAGTAAGCTGAGTTGTTTGGCCAGATCATAAAAACGAGTTTTAATTGGCTTACCTTCCCAGAAATCCAATTTATATTTTGTATCAACCCCGTATGCAGAAGTGTCTTGTGAAATGACCAATAATTCAGAAACACCGGCATTCACCAAATTTTCAGCCTCTCTCATCACATCCCCAATAGGGCGACTGACCAAATCTCCACGTAGTGAAGGAATAATGCAGAAACGACAACGATGGTTACAACCCTCCGAGATTTTTAAATACGCGTAATGTTGAGGTGTCAGTTTAATACCTTGAGGTGGAACCAAACTCGTGAAAGGATCATGCTCTGGCGGAATATGATGATGTACAGCAGTCATCACTTCTTGCAACGCATTAGGACCTGTCACTGCTAACACTTCAGGGTAAGTTTCCTGAACAATCTTACCTTTCGCACCCAAGCAACCTGTGACAATAACCTTCCCATTTTCATTGATTGCGTCGCCGATGGCCTCTAATGACTCATCAATCGCATCATCCACAAAACCACAGGTATTAATCACCACCATATCTGAATCTTCATAATCTGGTGAAATTTCATAACCTTCAGACCTAAGCTGAGTTATAATTTGTTCGGAATCCACAAGGGCTTTGGGGCATCCTAAACTAACAAATCCAATTTTTGCGGGTTTCTGACTCATCGACTTCCTATATTTTGACTAATTCGCAATCTATTATAACGTTTAGACATAAACTTTTCTCTTCATACTCCACAACTTTACAAATCTCATGTAGGATCTACTGCGATAAACTCATACGGAAACTTTAGTTTGCATTTACGTCGTTCAATCTTTCTCATTTCAGCACTTTTTGCCTTGCTATTATCTGCCTGTGGTGGCCCAAGTGATGGCGGCAGTGGAGCGGTATCTTCAAAATCAGCTGAAGAACAGCTGCCCACTCGAATTAAAGGTGCAGAAAAGGCAATTGATCATTTAAAGAGCGCAATTAACCAGGGGCTTGTTCGCAACACCGTCATTCTCAATGAATACACTCGCGCGCTGAAAGCACAAAAACCTGAACTCAACTCTCTTATCGGCAATCTCGGTAATGATGCAACAACCGATGGTGCAATGTTTAAAAACCTTCAACAACGCTTGAATGTGCTAAAAAACGATCCCGAACTGTTTGAAACACCAGTCATTCGATATGAAGAAGCTAATGCTATCATTGAGGCAGCAAAAACTAATAATTTTAATCGCTCGCTTGTTGATGTCATCAATGTTGTTGCTGATATGTCAAATGGATCATTACCGCGCATTGAAGCACTGCAAAAAGAAGAAAGTTTGCGTGAAAATAAGGCACAAGATCTTGGCGCAGGCAGTCAATTAATTGGCAATCCAGCATACGGTCAATGGACCAACAACAGTAGTGGAATGTCTGTTTGGGAATGGTATGGGGCATACTCGCTTTTTCGTGATCTCGTCGGTGGTCGAAGTTTTGGCCGCAATCACTGGGATCGTAACCGTGATTGGAGCTATCACTCAGATATTGGTCGAAACAGCCATGGAAACTATCGCACTAGAAACACGAACGCACCAAAATCGAATAAATACAGCTCATCACGCAGCTATGGTAGCGATAAGAAAAGCTATGGCAATACTAGCCGTGAAAGAAATAAAAGTACGTATAGCAAATCGTCTCAACAAAAAAAATCTAGCTCTTTTTCCAAAAAAACATCAGGAGTTGGCGGCAGCTTTCGGAATAAAAGTACCTTCTCTCGCAGTTCGTTTCGTGGAAAATAAGTTAAAAGTACAGGAATCAAACAATGGATAACTCGTCGTCAATCATAAACTGGTACCCCGATCTATTAGCAATTCTCGCCATCGACCTGGTACTCGCGGTTATTCTACTCACCGCATTTCGCAAACTCGCAGGAGTAGTAAGTAATGTCAGCTCCACAGACGAGTTATCTGGAAAGGACAATTTTGCATTTGGGCTAGCCTTCGCAGGTGGCATTTTTTCCCTTGCTATCATTTTAACTGGCGTTGTATCCGGTGATGCAGGGTTCAGCATTCTGGAAGAAATTATTTTGGTGCTTAGCTACGGAGCGCTAGGCATTGTTTTGATGATGTTATCAAGAAAAGTCCTAGATAATTTTTCGCTGCCACACATTAATATTCATGAGCAAATCATGAAAGGTAATCTCGCCGCAGCCATTGTTGATGTAGGCAATTTGCTTGCGACAGCCATTATTGTTCGTGCAGTCATGACATGGATCGATGATACAAGCCTGTTCGGGCTTATTTCTGTGGTGGTGGGTTTTATTGTTTCCCAGCTGGTACTCATACTCGTTACCCAATATCGAAGCAAAGTCTATGCAACTCGCCACAATGGTAAAAGCTTGCAAGCGGCATTTGAAGCAGGAAATAAGGCACTAGCTTTACGTTATTGCGGTCATAAAATTGGAGTTGCGCTCGCTGTCACTGCAGCATCCGGTTTCGTCCCTTATAATCCAGAAAATATCCTCATGGTTTGTTTAGTCTGGGGATTGATTTCAATTGCTTTAACAATTGTGCTTTCTCTCATTGCTATTGCTGCCCGTCATATCATTCTGGCCAAAATCAATGTTGTTGAGGAAGTCGATAATCAGGAGAACATTGGCATCGGATTTATTGAAGCAACTATATACATCTCTATCGGCCTTTTATTCGCTGCATTGATCGCCTAATAGGAAATGCCAAAAACTACCCAGGAAACCACAAAACTCAGCAAAAAACTTCTCTTAGACGACGCTTTCATTATCTGCATCATGGCCATACTTGCTGGCTGCGGTCTCATTTATGAGTATTTATTATCGCATTACGCGGCTCGCGTTCTAGGTGTTATTGAGTCCACAATTTTCGCAATGATTGGTTTAATGATCGTTGCTATGGGAATCGGTTCTTTTGCAGCAAAAAAACTAAAAGACGCTTACACTGCATTTGCCTGGCTGGAACTCTGTATCGCATTTATTGGTATGAGTAGTGTGCTAGTTATTGCCGCTACTTTTGCATTTTCTAATACCTTCCCCCAACTTATTGCAGAGATCTACGGACTGCCACCCGACTTGCAACCAACCGGCGGCTTCATTAGTGCTATTGAAAAGTTTGCCCAATGGTTACCTTATATTATTGGTTTTATTCTTGGCTTTTTAGTGGGTATCGAAATCCCACTGATTGCACGTATTCGCGAAGATATTTATCAACAAAGCCTCACTCACAATGCTGGCACTATTTATGGCGCAGATTACATTGGCGCAGGAATCGGGGCTGCAATCTGGGTACTGTTTATGCTTTCAATGGATATCAGCACATCTGCCGCAGCTACGGCATCCGCTAACTTTATCGCCGGAATTGCCTTTTATTTGCGCTACCACAAAAAAATCAAATACAGCCAACTCTATCTGATTGGCAATTTAGTACTGTGCATTTTTTTACTCAGCATGTTTCAAAAGGGAGAAGATTGGGAGCGCTCGCTGGAAAACACACTATACAAAGATGAAGTCATTTACAGCGCCCATTCCAAATATCAACATATCACTATTACCAAGCGCATCATGGATCCGCAGCGTCCACCTGTCTATTCACTGTTTATTAATGGCCGAACACAGTTTACGAGTGCGGATGAAGTCATTTACCATGAGATGCTGGTTCATCCTGTTATGGCAGCATCTGCTCGCCACGAAAACATTCTTGTTATCGGCGGCGGCGACGGCCTGGCGGTGAGAGAAACATTAAAATGGCAACCAAAGCAAATCACGCTATTAGAGCTGGATAAAGAAATCGTTAATTTTTTTAAAGACGATAAGTTTGATAATGAAAAAGGTAGGATAATAAACGCACCATTAATTGCATTAAATCAAAAATCTCTTTCAGACCCAAGAGTGAAAATTATTTTCGACGATGCGTTTAATAGCGTTGATAACTTGCTCAAACAAGAGAAAAAATTCGATGCGATTATTGTTGATCTCCCAGATCCCAGTCACCCGGATCTAAATAAACTTTATAGTGATCGCTTTTACCAGAAACTCTATCATCTGCTTCAAGGGGATGGCGCTATCGTTATCCAATCCACATCACCGTATCACGCCAAACCGGCATTTATCTCAATCGGTAAAACTGTGAAAAGTGCTGGCTTTCAAAACGTGGAGCAATTTCATCAGAATGTCCCTAGTTTTGGAGAATGGGGCTGGACAATTGCCACTAAAACCGGGGCTTCTCCACTTTCCAGATTAAAAGATATAGATGTACTAAATATTGAAACAGATTGGCTAACACTAGCTCTAACACTTTCCGCGTTCAATTTCCCGATCAATTATTATAACGATGTAAATAATATCCTAATCAACAAGCTTGGAAGTCACACTGTTTACCAATATCACCAGCAAGCATGGAAAGACGAGCAAGGTATATTTGCTACAGCACTGGAAAACAATACCATTACTCAGTGATCAATATTGATTGAGAAAATTACACTGTCTTTAAATTCACGCTATTTAATATTTACACTTGTGAATGAAAATACTGGTGATTCTCTGATCATCCAACGCAATACAAAAAACTATCTGTTAGTAAATTCAAAACGCAGAAGAAACTAATTTGTTTTCATCAAAATAATAAGTCGATATCAGAATTCCAACAGGTTAATAAACATCAACTAAGCTTAGTAACAATACTCAGTAAAATAATTCTCACTATGCATTGAATTATCGGCACTGAGAACCCAACTATTTGTGTAGAAGCAAAACAATTTAAAATATTGACATAATATGTCTTGACATAACATGTCCAATATTGGATCATACAAGACATAATATGTCTGAGGAAAGAAATGGACATTAAGAAAATTGCGGTAGATCTTGATCAACTAGATGCAGATGCACGAGAAGGCTTTGATTTTGATCACCAAATAATTCCTGGCGAGGAAGAAGTATTACAAATAAGCCTTCGGGGACGTGAAGAAATTCCCGTTTATTTAACTCTAACAGATACCCAAATATTATGTATTTCATATCTTTGGGACGAGAGTGAAATAATCGAAGAGACAAAAAGCGAAATGATAGAGATGATGCTAGACATGAACATACCCATGCCTCTGTCTTCATTCTCTAGAATTGGAAGTAAGTACTCGGTATTTGGTGCACTATCGTTGGGTTCAACGACAGAAGATATCGCACATGAAATAGTCACATTAAGTGATAATGCACTGGATGCCATTGAAGTAATGTCCGACTTTTTGAAGTAGAAGGAAAAAGAATGAGTTTGTTGAAAAAAATATTTACAGCGATCCGTGGCGGAGCAACAGAAGCTGGAGAAGCAATTGTTGATGCAAACAGTATCCGAATTCTAGAACAAGAAATTCGAGATGCGGAAAATCACATCAATAAAGCAAAACAAGACCTAACTTCGGTTATGGCAAAAGAGATGCAAGCGGAAAGAGAAATTGAAGGCTTTAAAAAACAAGCAATAGATTATGAAGGCTTTGCCATTGAAGCTTTAAACAAGGGTGATGAAGCATTAGCCACTGAGATTGCAGAAAAAATCGCCGGTATTGAAGCCGAGTTAGCGCTTCACGAAGAATCTAAAACCAGTTTTTCTGCTCATGCTAATCGTTTACGCGAGTTAGTGAAGAAAACTGAACGACAATTGGCCGAATACAAACGCCAGTTAACCATGGTAAAGACGACTGATAGTGTTCAAAAGGCAACATCAGCAATTAGTGATAGTTTTAGTAATAGTAACTCAAAGATGATGAGTGCAACAGAATCACTAGAACGTATTAAAAAGAAGCAACGAGATTTTGACGATAAGTTAAAAGCAGCAGAAACCCTAGAAAACGAAAACTCTGATACCTCTTTGGAAACAAAGATGAAGAGTGCTGGAATCGGCCCCCAGAATGCCAGCGCTTCAAGTGTCTTAGATCGTATAAGAGCAAAAAAAGGAGCGTAAAGTCTGGTATCCCCCTCCCTTTACCAGGCTTTAATCAACGCTCCACCCCCTCCCGATCGCCACGGCAATGTACCCTTGTCGTGGCTTTTTTTATGCTCCGTTTTAAATGATAATCTCATTACCTAAAAATTTTCAACATAGGCGAATATTATGAGCGTTAAAGGACTGTTTAAATCATTCTTTGAACCTAAAAAAGAGGTTCGCATTCTCAACCATCCTAGAGATCTTCAAATTGGGGATATCCTGAAATTTCGTTTCACCCCTCAAACTGAAATCAGCAATAAGCGCTTTCGAGTAGACCAAATCAACACATATGACTATGAAGATCGTAAACTAACCGAATTTCACCTAGAAAGTGACCGTGAAGAACCTTTATTTATTACAATAGATGAAACTGATGATGTGCCTTTTTTGTCAATAACGCGTAAAATCCAGCGCGCAATGGTTGAAGTCTTATTTGATCTAGATGAATTCGCCAACGTTTTTGATGACGAAGGCCATACTCAACTAAACAGAAAGATCGAACCAGAACAATTAACAAACTGGACAGCGGAAAAATATACTCAGGAAATTTATGCCGAAACGGGTTATTTCCATAAAGGTGACTATCGAAATCAGGTAGTTCCTGAGAGTGAATCAGAAGGCGATAGTTTTGAAAATTACCTTCTAATCGATGATACACGCCAGTTTGTCATAGAAGCAGAAGTGTATGAAGGCGGCGAAACTGAAGTATTAGTCTCCATACGTAGACCCCTAACTGACATCGAAGAAATGTGGCCAGCAGAGGCATGACCGATAAAAAAAAAATACTCCCCGAGAAGTGGCAAGCATCAAGTAAAGCAATGCGTGCGGTACAAGTCGCATTCTATGTTGACGAAAAAGTGCAGAATAAAATAAGACAAGACGCCTGTCTTCAAGGCATGAGCCCCTCAGATATGATACGCCAAATTGCAAATTTACCTGTATCGTCTCCTCCTAAAAGACCAAGGTTGACTGCATCGTTGAATCCTGATGACTATCGATTGCTTGCAGAACGATATAAACTAAATTCAGAAGACACCTTGGAAATAAAGCGACGTGTGATGGAGGAATTAATTGATTATGCGACCTCTGAAGACAATAATTGCAGTGATAAAGAAACGTCTAACTAGCCAGAACTAAAGAGAGAGCCGCGCCATTTTCTTCAAGAATCTTCTCCAGCGCAAACGTACTCGCCAATTACAACGTTTATTGGATGTAAACATCCGAAGACGAGCGTCTCTGCTTGTGGGTTATTTTTTCATCATGGTGATGCTGCATATTATCGCCATGATGTATTTTGAAGGCCTATCTTTAAGCGATTCTCTTTGGATCACGTTGACCACTGTAACAACAGTAGGCTATGGAGATTTATCCGCACAAACCGGCTTGGGGCGATCAGCTACCGTCATTTTGCTCTACTTTGGCGGTATATTTATTTTGGCAAAAATCGCAGGTGACTATTTTGATTTTCGACTGGCACGTCGTCAGAAAATGCTTAACGGCCAATGGAGATGGAATATGAAAGATCACATCGTCATCATAAACACACCAACACATAATGCGGAACAGTATTTCGAACGTCTGATTAGTCAATTCCGTGCAGTCACAGATTACAGCGAGATTCCCATTCAACTACTTACACCGGCTTACCCTGATGGTCTTCATCCTTCGTTACAAAAGCTTGGGGTCATTCACTATTCAGGAAATGCAAATAACGAGGACAACCTATCCGCCGTTAATATAATCGATGCTTCTCAAGTGATAATTCTTTCGCCAGACGAAACGGACATTATGTCAGACAGTTATACCTTTGATATTTTACATCGCTTGAAGGAAATGGAAATTAAAGGAAACTTGCTAGTTGAATGTGTTGATGACAAAAATCGAAATCGATTTTTAGAAGCAGGAGCAAATTCGGTTATTCGCCCCATTCGTGCCTATCCTGAGTTAATTGTCAGAGCGATAGTTGCCCCAGGTTGTGAAAAAGTACTGGAAAATTTGTTCACTCACGGTGGCAATCACACTCGTCGCTATGATGTAACAATAGATAATGTGTTGTGGTCGAAAATTGTTTGTGCACTAATTAATAATGAAATCGGTACTGCATTGGCCTACCTGGATCAAAACGGAGATGTTATTACCGACCCCTCCCCATTGAGTGAAATACAGGCATCTGGATTGATATTGCTTATTCGAGAACAACATATCCCAAGTAATGAAGAAGTTATAGTAGCTGTTAGAAACTGCGAGGAAGTCTAATGTCAAATTGGTATATGCTCACTCTTGTTGGCGCTGATAAACCGGGAATTGTTGCCAATATAACAAAAACACTTTACGAGGCTGATTGTAATTTGGGTGAAGCCTCAATGAATCGACTAGGTGGAAACTTCACTGTGATGGTGATGATTAATACCGAACATAGTGAAAATGCTGTAAAAGAAAAACTGGCGTTACCTTGCAAAGATCAGGAGTTACACTTTCACATCGATAAAATAGAAGGCAAACTACATAACCACCACGTTCCAGATATCTCAATTATAGTTAGCGGCGCTGATCACGCCGGCATTGTTGCTCAAGTAACCAATGCATTATATGATGCCGGGCTAGACATATTAGATCTGAATTCTGATGTCGCTGGCTCCGAAGATAAACCAATCTATATTTGCCAAATTGATGGGCAGGCACAAGATGGAATTAAAGCACTGGAAGCCGCGATTATTCCGCTCAGGGAAAAAGGTATCGATATATCACTCAGGGAAATTGAGACTATGGTGGGATGAGTATAAAAGAAATTCTCACCTACCCCGATTCCCGATTAAAACAAGAATCATCAGAAATAGAAAAGTTTGACGCTTTACTTCAAAGTATCATTCAAGACCTCGAAGATACAATGGCAGAAGGTCCTGGTGCAGTTGGTATAGCCGCTCCTCAAATTGGGTATCCTATTCGTAGTGTCATTGTTGATGTTTCCAGTCGTAAAAAAATAAAACATCATGGACATCTTGTTTTAATAAATCCTGAAATCACCGAATGGCATGGATTAAAAACCGGCCGCGAAGGTTGTTTATCAGTACCAGACTTTACCGGGAACGTAGTGAGAGCAGAAAAAATAAAACTGAACGCATATAACCAGCTCGGCGAATCTATGAATTTTGAAATGGAAGGTTACGAAGCGCGTGCAGTACAACATGAAATAGACCATCTCGATGGTTTGTTATTTCTTGATAGGCTAGTAAGTCGTAAAAACGATTTATTTAAACGAAAAAACTATAAATAAGAAAATTTAATATGAGTAAAGACGATTTATGCCCTTGTGGCTCCAACAAGAACTATACTGACTGCTGCGAACCTTACATTACAGGGACAAGCTTCCCTCCAACTGCAGAAGCACTCATGCGCTCACGTTATAGCGCTTATGTTAAGCAAGCGTATAATTATGTATTTGACTCGTATCACTCAGAGACTAAAAAACACTTTACGCTTGATGCGATCGAAGAACAGTCTGAGCAAATCCAGTGGCTTGGACTAAAAATATCAGAGACAAGTAAGGGCAAAGCAGAGGATCAGAAAGGCGTCGTCGATTTCACAGCTAGCTATAAAATGGATGACGGGCAAACACGCTACTTAACTGAGCGAAGCTACTTCGTAAAAGAAACTGGAAAGTGGTATTACGTTAATGGTGAAACGCGGTTTACAACAACAGCCGCAACATCTAACAAAGTTGGAAGAAATGAGCCTTGTACTTGCGGAAGCGGCAAGAAATATAAAAAATGCTGTGGTAAAGCAGCCTGAAATTCATATTTTGTAAAACCTAAAGAAAAAGATTATTCTGTTTTGGGCTTAGTATTAAATAAACGCCAAAGCTTAAATAGTTTTTTAGGTATTTGGACTGGGGGAGGGATAACACTCTCAACCGTAAACCTTGCGGTAAGAGTGAACTCTGAATAATACCGGGTAATATTATCTCCAACTTTGGTAATCACCGGTTTTTTAGATTCACCACCGTTGTTTATTACTACACCTATTCCACCTTCCTTTAGTGAAACAAATGTGCCCGGAGGAATAGCACCTAATTGATTTATTCCCTTACTCATAATTTTTTTGTCAAACACGTTCAAGTTTTTTTTAAATAATTTCGTCAGTGCTTGAGGCGGTGAAATTGCCTGCTGCATTATCTGCTTTGGCAAAATCAAATTAACATACGCATCTGCTATCCCTAGAATCCTGGCGCCAACAGGAATAGCTGCATCTTTAAGCCCTCTCGGAAATCCCGAACCGTTAAGTAATTCGTGATGCATATATACAGTATCAAGCCACACTGAATCACGAACACCTGCACGTGTTAGTAACATTACTGAATTTTCTGGATGCCCCCGATATTCCAATTTTTGTTCAGCACTCATTGGGATTTTTTGAGTACATAAACTATCTATTAGCTTAACCATACCTGCATTTGATGTTAATGCTGCAGAAGCCAACGTTCTTTGATATTTTTCTTTTACATTTATCGATTTACATATTACTACTGTCATTATGCAATTGTAGATTGCATTTAAGATAATGAATTTACCTTCTCGAAACATATGCATGGCCCCAATCGCTTCTTCTTCATGGTTTTTACATATATCTATTACTACATCTACCACCGCATTAATTTGGGGTGTTAAATTACGCTTTTCCTTAAAAAAAGTATCTGTTTTAAAAACATCCATAATGTAATTTACAGGTAGCAGTATTTCCAAAATCGCTTCAACCACCGTATTGTAGATATATGTTCGTTTTGGGAGTTCAGTCTTACTTCCATTTGCAGCTTTTATAGATCTTTTAACTGGCACCCATTCTTGTAGCTCAGTACGGAATCCATCTTCTGCAAGTTTTTGTGCTTGGCCACCATTTTTTACGATAGAACCAGCAACCCAAAGCAGCACACCGTCCTTGTTGTAAATATCACAAGGTAGTTCCATACCAACTTTGACTTGAGACGCAAATATTTTTTTCAAACTGGATCCAAAATTTCTCTTTTCAGTTTAGATAGTAGCCTTTGAGCTAGAAAAATTAGTTAGACACGCAAATAGAATGCAGGATATTGTTTTGAATAACATAATGGCAAAAGTTGTCTTCACCTGGTTGGTGAAGTACGCTTTTTTCATAAAGCTAGGCGAAACAATAGCCCCTGTTACCGAGTCCCCGTGGGGCATATTTCGTAGATCAACTGCTTTTTTTTGGTTTAAGCTCTTCCGAACAATAGCTCTAATAAACATGCACTTAGAAAAGTGTCAACATTCATCTTACAATAATTCACTGCTCTAACAATCTGATTTAACGGCTTAACCTCCCAAAAGTATCGGTAGATAATTTGGGAAGATTGAGGAATTTTGAAAATAATCTTAGAGATAACAGTCTGGTGTGGTAGTAGTACGTAGAATATTGTTTTAAATAGTGTTTGACTGAACTGACAATAGAAGTAGCTTTGCAAGAAAGAAAACAGTAATTCGCATCGGCGAACATCTAATCAAATACAATGTAATGTGAGAAATATTTTTCTGTATAAGGCTTAAGTTTTTGTAAAAATCAACTACTATAATACATGGGACCAAGAATATTGTAGAGGTGAAACACTATGAAAAATAACCTCAAGATTTTTAGCAGAGTGAGCCGGATAACTATTGTACTTTTGACCATATACATACCATCCGCATACTCCGCATCTTGCACGTATGATGAAGGTATTTTGGCATATCAGCAAAACAATCTGGTTCGGGCAAAAGTGTTACTAGAAATGGCGAAACGTGATGGTGACAACCGTGCTGAATTGTTTTTATCAAAGCACTTTGATGTGAAAGAAAAACCGCTGCAAGTGGCATTAAAATAATTAAACTATTTTTTTACCACGAAATAAAACGTGTATTTCTCACCCAACTCTGTCGTCAGGTGAATTGGCACTTCAAGATTTTCAGTAATAGCTCTATTAGGTTTCATCAGCATAAAGTGCATTCCACCTGGCGCAAACTTGAATATCACACCAGGTTTTAATTGCATATTTGTTATTTGCTGCATTTTCATCATTCCGCCAACGAAGCTTGTTTTATGTGCTTCTACTTTCTTAAAAAACGGACTGCTCATGGAAACAATCGAAATCGATTGTGACGAATTATTACCTAACTCGCCATAACCAGCCAGGTTTTTTGCCATTGGTGGGGCAGCCCGTACCCAACCATTTTCTAAAACCAGCTGACCTTCAGATACAGCAGAAAAACTAGTGAATATTAATAACGCAAGAATTAGAAATCGCATTGGCTATTTATAGTGCTGGTAAATTAGCTTATATGCTTCGCCGACTTGTGCCAAACTGTGCGGCGGTAAAACATATGCACGCTGATTTCCAGTCGGATCCATGATGTAAATCGCTGCAAAGTGAGTCACATTATATTCATCTGAGGAAGTATCCCCTTCGAAATCATAAATTACGCCAAGTGGCTCTTCAAATTTCTTAAGCTCTTCAGCCGTGCCTGTTGCGCCGATAAATTTCTCATTAAAAAAGCTGACAAACTCTTTTAGTTTTTCAGGTCTATCGCGATTTGGATCAACTGAAACAAAAACATATTGTGTGTCTTTAGGTATCCCTTCAAGCTTACTCACTTTATTCAGCACCGACATGGAAGTTGGACAAACATCCGGACAATTCGTAAAACCAAAAAACACTAAG
Source organism: uncultured Ectothiorhodospiraceae bacterium (assembly GCA_945787715.1). Lineage (GTDB taxonomy): Bacteria > Pseudomonadota > Gammaproteobacteria > S012-40 > S012-40 > CALZJE01. The sequence continues at coordinate 13,511 of CALZJE010000015.1, forward strand.
CTCCACTTTCCTCGGAGATTATTTTTAGTAAATGGCTTATTGTCTTGATCAGTTAAAGTAAACTCAGGAATGGGCATTGGTGGCGAGTCAATAAAAACACCTTTCAAAGAATCAGGTAACTGAAGTTTCTCCGGTTCACTACTCATAAAAAACGTTGGAAGAATAACTGCTAAGCCAATTACGACAAAAAGTACAGGTAAATATTTTTTCATGGTCTTAATTTATTCATATTTTGCATTAATTTTAGCCAATTTACTTGAGTCTATTTTATGAGCCAGTACCTTTAACGGCTCTTCCGTATTAATTTTCTGAATGAAAGTCACCATCTCCTTTGTAAAACCATTCTCATGCTTAATCGAAAATTGGTACATATAAAACTGCCCTGTTAAACGGCTATCCACATGTTTACGTGTTTGTTTAACTGAAATTACCGGCCCCATATGTTCGGCAATCTCCTTATAGTACTCCTGCCATTGTTCCTTTGCTCGGTAAGAGAAAAAATCATCTGTAACTAATGCAAATGCAGCGTCATAATTCCCTGAATTTACTGATTGAATAAACATCTCTGCCATTTTATTTGCTTCTTCTTCTGGCGCAAATGTTTGAGAGGTACATCCTAGTAGAACAATACTTAAAACCAAAGTAAATATTAGTTTAATTTTTAAAAACATATTTTATCCTTTCACCTTAATTCGTAAAGACGATATTTTGTTTTGCTTTAATATCGATTCTATCTCATCAATCTGAGTCACACTACTATAAGGGCCAACTCTTACGCGATAAAATGTTTTATCATTGGACTCAACAGCATGTATTTTTGATATCACTCCAATCAATGCCAAATTTGCTTTGCGCCTATCTGCATCTTTAAATTGCGCAAATGATCCTGCTTGCAATACGTATTGATAAGAATTGCTCTCTTCATCGCTTGCTATTAACTTTTCCTTCGATGATTCTCTTACCGCTGACTCAGAGTCTATAGGAGCAGGTACAGACACTTCTCGCTTGGGTAATATTGAATAAAACTCAAAGCGATCTTCCTTTGCTTCTTCTTTATTGCTGGAAGACTCCTTTTGCTTAGGTTTGTCCTCCACCTTCACCGTCTTTTCTATGACAATATTTTCACTATCTGGAACTTTCATTTTTAAGAAAACCAAAAATGAAATAAAACCACCAATAACTAAACCAGATAACATCCATAACCAGGGAGGAGGACTTTTGTTAGCAGCAACTTTTGCTGTTTTTTTAGTCCTTTTAGACAAAGGCTTTGAACGAGATGCGGAAATATTTTTATAATCTCGTGTCACTTACATCGCCTCTGGCGCACTCACACCAATTAATGCTAATCCATTGCGCAATACTTGACGCGCACCGCAGATCAGATGCAAACGCGCATTACGTAATGACTCATCTTCTACGATAAATTTATGCGCGTTATAGTACGTGTGGAAGTTATTTGCCAATTCTCTTAAATAATGTGGCACTTGATGTGGCTCATAGTTAATCGCTGAAGATTCAACAATTTCAGGAAATCGTGACATAACACCCAGCAATGCTTGTTCATGTTCATTGCTGAGCTTATCCAGACTTTTTTCAGCGATAGCCGCATCATACGAAAAACCTTTTTCCTCAAGTTCTCTCAGCACGCTGCAAATACGAGCATGTGCATATTGAATATAGTAAACAGGATTTTCATTGGACTTTGACTTGGCTAGATCCAGATCAAAATCAAGATGCTGTTCACATTTACGCATCACATAAAAAAATCTAGCAGCATCATTTCCAACATCTTCCCGCAGCTCTCGCAAAGTCACAAACTCGCCACTTCGAGTGGACATCTGCATTTTTTGCCCGTTTTTATAAAGTACGGCGAATTGCACTAACAAAACATCCAATGCTTCAGGATCCTTACCCATGGCTTTGATTGAGCCTTTAACACGTGACACATAGCCGTGATGATCAGCACCCCAGATATCGAGACATTTATTAAAACCGCGCTCGAATTTATTCAAATGATAGGCAATATCTGATGCAAAATAAGTTGTTTGGCCATTATCGCGCATAACGACGCGGTCTTTTTCGTCGCCGAAATCAGTCGAGCGAAACCATTGCGCACCATCTTTCTCGTAGAGGTAATTATTGTCTGTCAGCTTCGTCATAGCCTTCGTGACATCATTGCTTTCCATTAAGCTACGTTCTGAAAACCATTCATCGAAGACCACCCCAAATTCTGCGAGGTCTTCACGAATATCAGTAAGAATACTATTTAAACCAGCACCGAAAACTGAGCGATAATGCGCATGTCCCAATAAAGACTTCGCTTTATTGATCAAACCATCAATATGCGCCTCTTTATCACCACCATCGATACCTTCGTCAGCTGGTACATCAGCAATCACTTCGTTCCATGATTTATGAAATTCATTACTATGCTGAGTAAAAAGCGTATTCGCAATATCAACAATATATTCGCCTTTGTAACCGTTGCTCGGAAATACGATGGTTTCTCCACATAGAACCAAATATCTTAACCACACACTGGCAGCAAGAATATCCATTTGACGCCCGGCATCATTCACATAATATTCTTTGCTAACGTCATAGCCAACGGCGTTTAATAAGTTGGCAACAACAGCGCCATAAGCAGCACCACGACCATGCCCCACGTGCAGTGGGCCGGTCGGATTTGCAGAGACAAATTCGATTTGAACTTTTTCCTTTTGTCCATAATTACTTTTACCATAAGCTTCTCCTGCACTCAGGATATCCGAGATTAGACTTTGGTAGGCTGTTTGAGCAACTGAAAAATTGATAAAACCAGGACCAGCTATTTCAACGCGATCAATTAAATTAGATTCGGGGAGATGCTCAACAATTTTCTCTGCAAGCTCTCTCGGTTTAGACTTTGCTACTTTTGCTAATCGCATGGCAATATTACACGCAAAATCCCCAAGGCTTTTATCACGCGCCCGCTCAATAACAATTTCTACTGACACATCATCTGCCAAAATATTTGCGCTTTTTAAATTATTTAACGCATCCGAAACTAATTGTTTAATTTGTGCTTTCAATGCTACTTCCTAACACTCATGTGGTTGAACTTAACCCGGATAATTCATGAAACAACCCAGTTAACTTAATCTTCTTTCGTTATTTTATCTTCTTTTCCACTCAACAAGTCTCGAATATTGCTTTTATGTCGATAAACAAGCAGAACAGAAAGTAAAATTGACATATAAATAAATACTGACTCTTCCATCAAGAAAGAGATATACACTGGCGCCAGGCAAGCCGCTATCAATGCAGACAACGATGAAATTTTGGTAAAATATGCAACCAAAATCCACGTGCCTAACAGCATTAATCCAAGTGGTAAAGACAATCCAAGAAATATCCCCAAAGCAGTTGCTACACCTTTCCCCCCTTTAAAGCTAAAAAACACGGGAAATAAGTGACCTAAAAATGCAGCTACCGCGACTAACGCTAATATGTTTGCCTCCACATTTAAAGCACCTGCTATTAAAACAGGGATTAGTCCTTTCAAAGCATCGCCAAACAGAGTCAGGCCAGCTGCTTTTTTGGAACCAGTTCGTAAAACATTTGTAGCACCAGGATTCCCTGAGCCTATTGTTCTTGGATCAGGCAAACCCATAAAGCGAGAAACAATGATTGCCGTAGAAATGGAGCCGAGCAAGTATGCTGAAATGATGAGCAACACGGTTAAAATCATAAAAATTCTTTGATGTCTTAATTACAGATTGGAGATTATAATGGAGGCTTTTCGCCAAGTCGCCTAGAACATGGATATTATCTACTTATCTGATCTTAAAATCGAAACAATCATTGGAATTTATGATTGGGAACGTGAAACCAAACAGACTATTGCGATAGATCTGGAAATGGCAACCGATATTCGCAAAGCTGCGGATCATGACCATATAGATTTCACGTTAAATTATAAAGACGTTGCTAAAAGATTGATCAACTTTGTTGAAACAAGTGAGTTTCAACTGGTGGAAACGCTCTCAGAAAAAATTGCTGAAATCGTTCTCAACGAATTTGAAGTGAATTGGTTACGCTTAAAACTCTCCAAACCTGGAGCAATTCGAGGCGCCAAGGATGTCGGAATCATAATTGAGCGCCGAAAGGCGGCCTAGTTACTATGGCAACCGTTTATATCTCCATTGGCAGTAATATCGAACCCAAAAAGTATATTCGCGCAGGCGTTAAAGCGTTAGACACACACTATGGCGCTCTAACTTGCTCGCCGGTTTACGAAAGCATTGCTGTGGGATTTGAAGGCGATAACTTTTACAATTTAGTTGTTGCTTTTGACACCAACGAAAGTTGCGAAACTGTCGATGCTAATTTATCCAAAATTGAAGATATTAACGGCCGAGACCGTAGCTCTGCTAAATTTAGTGCGAGAACACTCGATTTGGACTTACTGCTATATGATGATTTGGTGCTCAACAGCAAAGACCTGACGCTTCCAAGACCTGAAATCTATGAAAATGCTTTTGTTTTACGACCTTTGGCTGATATCGCAAATGCACTAGTTGACCCTAAATCACATCGCCCCTTCGGTGAACTTTGGGCAGAATTCGACAAGTCAAAACAAAAGCTTTGGGCTGTGGATTTAGAGGTTTAACGAGCGTCCACCATCAACCGCTAATATCTGCCCCGTCATATAATGTGCATCTCGAAGTAAAAATAGAATAGTGGTTGCGATATCTTCTGGATTACCAGATTTTTTCAATGCGGTTCGTGAAAGAATCTCTTCTTTTACCACTTGCTCCATTCCTTCTGGCCATAAAATCGCACCCGGCGCCACGGCATTAACCCGTACTTTTGGTCCCATTTCTTTTGCTAGCGATTTTGTCATCATCACTAAGCCTGCTTTTGCCATGCAATAGACCGAATGGCCCTTCAACGGTTTATCCGCATGAATATCAACAATGTTAATCACACAACCCTGTGTTAGTTGAAGATAAGGATTGGCGGCCTGTGAGAGAAAAAAAGGCGCTTTCAAATTACTCGCCATCAGATCATCCCATTGTTCAAGCTTCACTTCGCCGATTTCAGTCGGATAAAAACTCGAAGCATTATTAATTAACGCATCAATTTGTCCAAAATGAGTTATTACATTCTGAATTAAATTATCATATACATTATCATCACTTAAATCACCTGAAACGAGATAAACAGAATCTGGGCGCTCTTTATTCAAATCATCGGCAATACTTTGCGCTGCTTCTAAAGAATGCCGATAATGTAGGGCGATTTTCGCGCCATTTTTATGCAACTTATGAACAACACTTGCGCCTACTCGGTGAGCAGCCCCGGTGATAACAATTACTTTATTTTTCATAAACTTTACATAACACCCATTATAAACAATTAGTTAAAAGGAATTTTTGGGATTAGCTTAAAACTAACCTAAGAACTACATATTAGATCCAAAATTTCTAATTGTGTGTTTTAAACCATACACTTAAAGTTAATTAATTCAAATGTCGAAAGTAAACTTATATGAGACTAAATAATCCACCTAGACCATTACCTTTGCCCAGCAAAGAGGAACTTGATAGCATCCAACCGCTAGTTAATCTAGTGTGCCATGATATTGAATCCAACGGTGGCAAACTACCATTCTCTGAATTTATGGAAAAAACACTCTATTCCCCGGGTATAGGTTATTACAATTCGGACAAACAGATTTTTGGCGATAAAGGTGATTTTATCACGGCCCCAGAAATGACTCCTCTGTTCTCACGCTGTTTAGCAAGACAAGTTCAACAAGTTCTCACAGAATTAGATGGCAATTCAGATATCATCGAGTTTGGTGCTGGTGCCGGAACAATGGCCTGCGATATCCTCATTGAATTAGAGAGTCAAAATTCACTTCCCCAACATTATTATATAGGTGAGATAAGTAGTACTTTAAAAGAGCGTCAAAAAACAACAATTAAGCAACGAATACCTCATCTAATAGATCGTATCATTTGGGTTAACGACATGCCTGAAGAGTTTCGAGGAATTGTACTGGGGAATGAAGTTATTGATGCTATGCCTGTTCACCGGGTGCGCATTAACCAGAACAAGCAACATGAAGAGTTATTCGTCACTTATCGCGATAGCCAGTTAGAGTGGGTGAGTGGTGAACCCAGCTGTAAACTATTAAAAACTACACTCGATGAAATTTTTACTAAATATGGAGACAATCTACCCGATCACTATGAAACGGAAGTGAATCTTGCGGCAAATAAATGGATTACAGATATTGCACAAAAACTTGATAAGGGATTAATTCTGCTAATTGATTACGGATTTAGTGAAAACGAATTTTTCCGTCCTGAGCGTCAAGAAGGCACACTCATGTGCCACTATCGACATTGCGCACATGGTGATGCTCTTACACATATTGGCTTGCAAGATATTACCTCTCACGTTAATTTTACCGCAATTGCCGAAGCAGCACATGAATCTGGATTAACAGTCAGTGGCTTCACCAATCAAACGTATTTTTTAATCAGTTGCGGTCTTGAGTCATTTTTAAGTGAAATCGACATTAACGATACCAAGTTGTTTATAAAGGAAACTCAACCCGTTAAACAATTAATCTTGCCAGATGAAATGGGTGATCTATTTAAAGTCATTGCTTTTACAAAGAGTATCAATCAGCCACTCATCGGATTTTCGGCTAACAATGTGTTAGACCGACTATAGAAACAATGATAGGAAAAAAATACGTCTATTTATCAAAAGCAGTAATCAATGCTGAGCAACCTTTGTTATTTCCCGTGTATAACAAAAGGGGTACTTTGTTAGTTGAAAAAGGCAAGCGGCTTACTGACAAACAAGTTAAAAAGATCATGGCACTTGATCAAATATTTACAACCAATCGCGCTATGGACACCGCGATGTATGATAAAAGAAAAAACGATTCAGATGATAAGGATGCCAATGCCGCTTTTCGCTTGCCGCCACCATTTGAACGCATTGAGGCTTTAGAAAAGATACTACTGGAAATATATAAAGCACCAAATCACCCACTAACACTTTCAAAAATACTGACAATGGTCAATCGACTACAGACCATTTGTGAAAAATCACCAGATGCTGTATTAGCCAAGATCATCTTGGATAATAATGATAACTATGCAATCAAACACTCAATACATACCGCCATTTTATGCGAACTAACCGCTAAACATCTTCAATGGGGTGTTGAAAAAAACCGCTCATTAGTTTCGGCAGCACTCACCATGAATATTTCTTTGGGCCTAATGCAAAACCGGCTGGTTAATCAGGAAAAATCCTTATCAATAGAACAAAAACAAATTATCCATAATCATCCAAAAGAAAGTGTTTTACTTCTTAAATCTATTGGCGTGCAAAACACAGACTGGTTAAATTTCATCGCTGCTCATCATGAATCTGCAGATGGCAGCGGATATCCAAATGGTCTGTCCGAAGGAGAAATTCCGCTTGGAGCATCGCTTATCAGTTTGTCAGATGTGTACTGCGCAAAAGTTTCTGGTAGAAATTATCGTAAACCAGTTTACGCAAATGTTGCCGCAAGAGATATTTTTCTCGATAAAGGTCAATATACAACAGAAACCCTAATTGAAGTATTTGTAAAAATATTGGGGCTATACCCACCAGGCTGTATCGTTAAACTTGAAAGCAACGAACTTGGATTAGTCATAAAACGCGGTGAACGTGTTGACGCTCCTACAGTGCAGGTACTTAGCAAAAACAAATACGGGCAAATACATTTGTTGAATATAAAAAGACTGACAAGCGAAAAAAACTATGCCATTAAATCGATTATTCCACTCGATTCAGCAGAAGCCCGATTCAATCCTGCTGATGTTTGGCAAAATTAAACTGCCACTATTCAGTGCCTCATCACTATTTTAATTTTTTTTCGATCACTTTTTGCCTCTTCAAATGCTTCATCCAATTCTTCTATATCTCTGATTTCAGATATAAACGTTCTACTAAATTCTTCAAAATACAGATCATTTTCAGACATGATTTTTAGTGCGTGTTTAAAACTGCCACAACGACTTGTATGAAGTTGTACATCACGAGTAAATAAAGCCTCCTCCAGTTCTCCACTTACACTTACACCTCCATCTACACCTTCTTTATACAAAAAAAGTTTTGATTTAGCACGCATAAGCGTTTTACCATCGCAGTTTCGAACGACATGATTTAACTTATGCAGGTTCGAAGCTATCGCCAAATCATACTGTTTATTGTAGCCACGCGATTCACCAAAATCACCAAGAAAATTTAATCTGGAAAATATTTTTTCTGGAAAACACTTTGTTAAATCTTCTAACAAAACTTGTGGAATAGATTCATCCACTGCAACTTCACTCACACTATCGTCTTCAATAGATTTATATAAAATATTTCTTTTACTACCTGTAACGGAGGCAAGCGAAAGTTCATCTATGACCATTTCAGTAAGTCGCGTTAGTCCTTCAACAGGCTTTCCACTCGTTGATTTAATATGAAGGATATTCCCAGCAATTCTTAAAGACTGTAAAAAACCTGATTCAGAACCTGTTGTATCAAAGACCACATCATATTTCTGATCGATAATTTCCGAAACACCGACCACATTATCTGCACCAACTTTTATGCAGAAGTCTTTCATTGCTTCATTTCGGATAACGGCAGTAATGGTAAAATTGATTTTCCATTTTTCACGATATAATTTCAGCGCCAACAGTAGTAGAGATCCCAATCGGCGTGGACCTACAACTGCTACTGATCTATGCTCCTTTCTAACAGAAGTTGTAACCGCATGGTAGGCCGCAGCAAAAGGCTCTGTAATGCTGGCATTAACAGTAGAAATGTTAGATGGAATTGGTATTAGTGAGTTTCGTGGCGCCAAAACATAGGGGCTAAACCCACCAGGTAATCTATCTATACCCAGCGTTAATCTTTCTTGGCAATGGATGTCCATGTCATTATTACAATAAAAACATGTTGCATCTTTCACACCCCGTGCTTTATGTGATGCATTTATTTCAACCACATAAAAACGCTCATCTAACGACGCAACAAGTTCATGGCCAGTAATTTGTGGTAGTTTAAAAGGTAGGTTTGCCCGTGCAATATCAGTAGAACAAATACCGCAATAGCAAGTTTTTAGTAATACATAACCTTTACCTAATGTTTCAAACAACTCGCCTTTGCGATATATTTTCCATCCACTTGATTCGTCACCCTGATATTTGTATCGAGCAAGATGAAATTTTTCATCATCACGAAATTCATGTGCAGAAAATTCTATTTCCATGAAGGCCAAGAATTCATGGTGTGTTTTTTCATTTTCGAAAAATCCAGAAGAGAATTGTTAAAACAATGCTTATGACGATAGACGTGACAATGGGGAAGTAAAATTTGAAATTTTCTTTTTCGACAACAATATCACCAGGTAAGCGGCCCAGATTCATTTTCTGAACCCAAGGCCACAATATGCCGATAACAACTAATAATACGCCGATAATTATTAGTGCGCGCGACATCTTATTTCAACGTTTTGACACCATCGGGACTACCCATTAAAACGACATTTGCTCCACGATGCGCAAACAAGCCATTAGTTACAATGCCAACGATTTGATTTAATTCAGTCTCCAGCTTTGGTGGATCAATAATCTGCAAATTATGAACATCGAGAATCTGGTTGCCATTATCTGTTACGAAACCTTCTCGGTAAACAGGTTGACTACCCATTTTAACTAGCTCACGAGCCACATAACTTCTTGCCATTGGAATAACTTCGATCGGAAGCGGAAACTCACCCATGACATCAACCAACTTCGTTTCATCCACAATACAAACGAATTTTTTAGCAACTGCAGCAACAATTTTTTCACGCGTTAACGCGCCACCGCCACCTTTAATCATATCCATGTGCTTGGTTACTTCATCAGCGCCATCGACATAAACAGAAATTTCGCTGACATCATTTAAATTATAGACAGGGATGCCATGAGATTTCAGACGCTCAGACGATGCCTCAGAACTCGATACCGCACCTTCAATACGACCTTTTATGGTCGCCAGAGCGTCGATAAAGAAATTTACAGTGGAACCTGTTCCTACACCAACCACGTCTCCTGCTTTTATATAATCCAACGCAGCTTCGGCTGCAGCCTTCTTCATTTCGTTTTGAGACATTACTCTCTCCCAATTTAAGTAGTTGACGCAAATTTATTGAAAAAACACGCATTTAGTCAAGAGATTTTTATAACTTTGCAAATGATCTCAATACCCTGGAGTCATATATAGAGACAGATAATTAAAGAGCTATTGGAAAGTTCTTATAGGTTTATTGGCTTGACTATATAATTAGCATGAATAGATGATCATAGAAAAAGCAGTTGAACACGGAAGACCGTAGAATATTAATTTTTCATATTGCTAGACGAAACAATAAGCTGCGTTGCCGAGTGCCCTTAGAGGTATATTCCATGGATCAACTGTTTTTTCTAGGATAAATCATTGATTTTTCTTAATTCACTATATTTTAACGAATCCATACGATAAAATTGATAACTTTTTGGGCTATTTTCAAAATATATAACAATTTTGAGACTAAATAGCACTATATAGCTACTTTAACAGGTTCAAACATAATAAACGAATATGGAAAATTACCCTTACCTCGAAAAAATAATATCTGCCCGAGTTTATGATGTTGCCGAAGAGACACCACTAGAAATTGCTCCCACTCTCTCAGAAAAACTCGGTAATACAATTCTATTGAAGCGCGAAGATTTGCAACCTGTATTTTCTTTCAAGCTTAGAGGGGCATACAATAAAATGTCTCAATTAAGTGAAGAACAAAAAATGGCCGGCGTCATTGCCGCCTCTGCAGGAAATCATGCGCAAGGGGTAGCGCTTTCCGCACAGCGTATGGATATAAAGTCAACTATCGTTATGCCTAAAACCACACCGCAAATCAAAGTAAGCTCGGTAAGGCGTTATGGTAGCGAAGTAATTCTGCACGGTAGTGCTTATGATGAAGCCTATCAACATGCCAATATACTCGCTAGTGAGCGCGGAATGACTTTTATCCATCCTTTTGACGACCCTGAAGTTATTGCCGGACAAGGCACTGTTGCTATGGAAATACTTAAACAACATCCTGACCATATCGATGCCATATTTGTGCCGGTAGGTGGCGGGGGCTTGATCGCCGGAATAACCGCGTTCGTCAAACGAATCAGACCGCAAACAAAAATAATTGGCGTTGAGCCAGACGATGCAGGATGTTTATACGAAGCATTAAAAGCAAATTCCCGCGTAATTTTAGATCAAGTGGGCATATTTGCCGATGGAGTTGCCGTTCGACAAGTTGGTGCAGAACCTTTCCGTATTGTTAATGGCCAAATCGATGAAGTTATTCTAACTTCTACTGACGAAATTTGTGCTGCAATAAAAGATATTTTCGATGATACTCGCGCTATTTGCGAGCCAGCAGGTGCACTCGCAGTCGCAGGACTGAAAAAGTATGCCGCAAAACATAAACTATCGGGTAAAACGTTGATCGCCATCGATAGCGGTGCAAATATGAACTTTGACCGCCTTCGCTATGTATCAGAAAGAGCAGAGCTGGGTGAAAATAAAGAAACTTTATTAGCAGTCACCATCCCAGAACAACCCGGAAGCTTTCGCAAATTTTGCCATGCAATCGGCCAACGAAGCGTCACCGAATTTAATTATCGTTATTCAGACGACGAAATAGCACATGTATTTGCCGGGATTCAACTAAAAAACTCTGACCTGGGAGATGATGGATTATTAAAAAAATTGGAGAGTCAAAATTATCGCGTATTAAATCTAACCAATAATGAAATGGCAAAATCACATATTCGTTATATGGTAGGCGGACATGCAAACAACAAAGTAGAAAATGAGCTTATCTTTCGTTTTATCTTTCCTGAACGTCCCGGCGCATTATTGAGATTCTTAACACACATGAATTTACGCTGGAATATTAGCCTTTTTCATTATCGCAATCACGGCTCAGCTTTTGGTAGAATTTTAGTCGGCATTCAAGTCGCACCAGCAGAACACCAGGAGTTTGAAACATTTCTTGAAGAGCTTGAATATCCGTACTGGAATGAAACAGACAATCCTGCATATAGTTTATTTTTAGGTTAGGATGCGATTGCGTGATTTTTTGAAGAAAAAATGCGCTGCTTATCGTTCGTATTCTGCTCTGGTGTCGCACTATCTCCATCTAACCACTGGATAAGTGGCCTCCATTCCTGCTTATCTCGCTCAACCATTGGATGATCCAATTCCAGTAAACTCACTCCCCGCTCAGCGGCCCTTATATAATTCTCATTCTGAGAAAGAGTGGCTACATAAGCCAAATCAAGATTATCGAGTAAATTGATTAAGGAATGGTATGCGCTGGAATTGATATCTGACCGATTTACAACAATGCCAACCTCAGCTTTGCATGGATTAAGCTTCAACTGGGTTTTAAGCGCATGAATAAACATGACAGTTGCGCGTATATCGATAGGTGATGGAGATACTGGAATTATTATACGATCAACTGCTCTAACAATACTCATAAAACGAGGCAATTCAACACCAGCTGGCGTATCAATTATTAAACGTTCAGTATGAGCCGGTAGACGCATTTGCCACGACCGGGTCACACGCATAGATGGCGATTTATACGCTGGCAAATCAACGATTTTAGGTAATGCGTAGGGGCGTTGTTTCAACCACTCAGAACTAGATCCTTGAGGATCATAATCTTTGAGTACAACATTTGTATTTACTGAAGCATAGTGCCCGGCAAGATTCGTCGCTATTGTGGTTTTACCGCTACCACCCTTTGAATTCATGACCATAATCGTACGCATCTGTATTTTTCCTCCATAACACTTTTATGCCAGACCAACTCTCTTTTAGGGGGATTAATCTCAACATTAATTTTCTCTGATATTGGAAATTCAAAGCGGTGGATTTTGTCGTTTAAAATCATAATGCTTTTTAAAAACTCAGGCCTCATCGCAGAGGCGTATAGCTTCTTCCATGAACTCATTGAAATAAAAACTTTAGTAATGCTGTACAACCCTATGCTCTAGACTCTCTCCTATATATTTATAAAATGAGCAATGTATAACCATTTTTTAGGGATTAAATCTAAAACCAATGACTGAACACAGATTACAAAGCAATTATTGTGACTGTTTTTCCAAAAATACTAGCAATAACAAATAAAAAATTCAAATTCACATCGTCAGTAGGACAAGCTTCGCAGCTTCCCATTAGAAATTTGTACAGCCGCAAGCAGAAGGGAATGGAGATTAAACTTGGTTAGAAGGGGATTTAGTGAGGAGATTAATAGATCCAAGGAAAAAATAGGGAGAACGTCGGCTAGGGCATAAAAGCCCCAACCAATTCATATTTTATTGCGCAATATTGAGAGAATAATTCATAGGAAAGGTGAATAAAGTTTCTCTTTCATCTTTAATTTCAGGATCTTTTTCTTTTAAATGGACATACAGTACGTCCGTTTCAGGATCCTTAACTTTCATCGCTCTTCGATAAACACCCGTATGGCCGTCTTGCATCGCTTGTACCCACTTGCCTTCAGGCCCCATGCGGAAATATACGATCAAATTATGAGCTCTCCCTCTTACTTTATAATTAGCTAAGAGCAGTAGCTCGTTCATTCCTTTTACAACTGTAGGGGGACGGGATTCGATGTGTACCGTATAATCTTTCCATTGTTTCACTTCAGATGTAGGAATCTCCCCCGAGCATGCACCCAACAATATAGCGATTAAAAAAACAACAAAAGTATTTTTCATTTTAGCCTGCAGCATTTTCTTGTAGATAGTTAATTAACTCTTTCTTCTCTTCATTGGAAAGAGGGAGATACGCATTTTTGATGCGATGATTTTGCATTCGCTCAATAACGTTAGGCCATTCTTTAGCTTTATGGACCGTAGGAGATGGCAATCCATGACATGCACTGCAAAATTCTTTAAAAATTTTGCCACCTACACTATCCAAATTAGGGATAGTCGCTGTCATTTGGCTTTGTGGATGATTTTTACTATCGCAGCCTGAACTCAATAAGACAGTAAGAACTAATGCGAAGGAAACAACAAATTTAATTGTCATTTTTAATCTTGTCTTCTGTTTCTTTTTCGCTATTCTTTTCTTCTTTCTTCTCAGCTAGCTGGTGCCGTAAATCGACAAAATAGTAAATAATAAAGCTCATTACAACAACCCAAGCAACACCCATCGGTATTCCCCAATCAAACCAGGGTCTCTCATATCCCGGTCGATTGCCCCAGAAAGGGAAAGTCAAACCAATTGCAACAATAAGTAAAACAAAAAATATTGCAATAAACCAATAAGGAATACCTACCTTAGACTCAGCCATTGAAGAAAGCATTTCCCAATCTTCTAAACCACGCTTTTCTTTGCGCTCTTCGTCATCCTCATACCCAAAGTTGCTATCAGAAGTTTGTCCCCAGGCGGGCTCTTTTACAGATTCAGGAATTTTTTTTGAATCATCTTCTTTATTCATATTTTCTATCCACGTTTAACAAAATGTTGCATACGAACACGCTTTTCCCACTGCCTCTCTTTAGAAGATGCAATAACTACAAAACTATATAGTCCTGGTTCAAGAATGTTTTTTACAGTGATATAAGAGTCAAATCGACCAACATCATTAAAAGAATGTTTTGCACTCGATATCTCAAATGCCTTTTCATCAAGACCAAGAACCGAAATAGTCACATCACCAGGCTCATATAGTTTATTTGAAATATTAACTCGATATTCGTTGATCTGTTCTCCTTGATGCTTTTCTGACTTATAGACCGCCAAATGGAAAGGTTCGTACTGAGCAAGCCCCCAGATATACATACTTAGACCTAAAACCATCACAGGAACAACTACTCTTGCCCTCTGAGCAAAACTTGATAACGATCTTTGCCCAAGCACTTCTTTACTTCTACGCTTGCCAAATTTGAATTTTAAAAGTCCCGGCTGGTTACTTTTTTGGTGAATTTGATTGCATGCGGTAATACATGCGCCGCAGTTTGTGCAGCTATCAAAGGTCTGTGTTTTTGTAGGATCAATATCTACCATACAAACTGTCTCGCAATAATTACACTTTTCACAATCCGCTTTACGAGATTCATCATAATCTATATGAAGAGTATCCGAGGTTTTAAATAAAAACTGCCACATGCGATATACACACATATAGCGACAAAAATAGTGTCTTACCACGCCCAAGTTAACAGCCGTAATAAATACAAATACGGAATAAATCCAATACAATGAATTGGAAATGGTTTCATGCTCCTGGAAAGTTAAAAATGCCCAAATAGCCCCGGGAGAAATAAAATAAATGAGTGGCAATAAGGCTACAATCATTGATACAAGAATAATTTGTACGACTAATAGAATCCAATTTAGGGGTTTGTTTTTTTTGTTTGCGATTTTTGAACTCTTGTTCTCCCAATCAATAACAGCTCTTTTACCCAAAAGTTTTTTGGTTATTGAATCCATTAAATTTGAGAACGTATTTTGAGGGCAAACCCAGCCACAAAATGCAGTGCCCACTGTTGAATAAAACATGATAGCCGTACATGCAAGAGTTAGCCAAAACCCAAATACGATATAAAAATCTGAAAACCAAATCTGTTTATCCATAATGACGAAGCCTGAAGAAACATCAATTCGGAAAATACCTAGAATCGGGATAAGAAGGAGAACAAGAATAGTCGTTACTTTAGATATGTGACGTTTCATATCCAAACTTCCAGACTTTGGTCTTCCCGCAACAACAACAGGGATTTTAGCAAGTGATTGGTTTATTTTCATGTTGAAATCTTACCAGATCGGAGAATAAAACTCACTGAAAAGACTTGTGTTAATATAAATGTTTAGATATAGTCAATGCTACGCTTTTCTGGGAATAAGGTGTTGCTGAGCTATATAACTATATGCATAGTAACGATGTTATAAGTAAATCGAGGGGGATTTTTCATGGTAACAGAGATCGGAATAAATATTTTAGTACCAATCATCACATTTGGTTTTATTATTGTTGGTGCTTACATGATGGCAAACGCAGCGTTTACTGACGTTGTTGAGCGCAGAAACAAAGGCGAGTAAAATTTACTCGCACTTTGATTAAAAAAAGCCCAATCTGGGCTTTTTTTTTGCCTGAATTTCAACCGCGCTTTTCTAGATAAACTCTTTATCAAGCGGGGATAGTTTTCTTAATTTGGCTTTTAAAGCATTTGATTGCTCAACAAATCCTTTCTCTACACTAATTCTTAGCAACTCTTTCAGTGCCCCTATATGATCTGGTCTAATCGAGAGAATACGTTTAAGCGCAGTTAATTCGTCAATGCCGCTATCCTTTGCTTGAGCAAGTGAAGCAAACATAGAATCTGCAATACCAAATCCCACCCATTGATCATTCCTATTAAGCTCGTAAGCTTTCGTAAGTTGGCGCTCGCTCTCCAAGTCTTTACCTGAAAAATAAGATATCCAACTCTCGTAATAAAAAACACTACTTTTATAAGCTTGGCTGAATGGTTCAATATCGTCGCCTTCAACATGTAGCTCCCTGAGTGCCAGCTTAATATCTGGCCTTTTCTCTGAAAGAAACTCCAATAAAGCTTTTAAATCAATCTGTCGATTAAATTTTGCCTTGGGTAGTTGGAATTCAATCACAGGAGACCATTCATCCTGGAGTCGCTCATTAACATCTCCAATTTTCCCCCAATAACGCGATGCCCATGACATCAAACCTTCTTTGCCAGTAATTTCTTCAATGTTGTTTGCGCTCAATTTTGAAAGGTTTGTTTTCATAGCCTGGACACCATAAAATTGGCCATTTACTCCAACCATTGCGAGACGAAAACCATCCAGATAGATCACTGAATCAGGAAAAACTTTACTAAAAGTCGATAAAACCACTTTAAGAGTCGTTAAATCGAATTGATTAAGCGCAATCCACTGTACAAAAATCCCATCTTTATTTAAGCGATTTTTAGCTCGTTCAAACTGCTGCAGGGAAAGCAATGCACTTCTTCCAACTAAGTCCGGATGAAAAAGATCACCAATTATCACGTCATAACTATTATGCGTACTTTTTAAAAACCGGCGCGCATCATCTTGGATTAACTTCACTTTTTCATTAATTGATAGGTTGATAGGAGAAAACCATTCCGCCGACGCATTAATAGCGCCTTGGGATAGCTCAACTGCTGTGCGATCTAATTCAGCGTACGGAAGTGATCCAGCAGCAGTTATTCCCGTTCCCAAACCTAAAAATAAAACCGATGCTGGGTTTGGATGCAATAACAGAGGCAGCCTTGCCTGATTCTTTTGCACGATGACGGCGGTAGGCTCGGTGGAAGCATCCATCCTCTGCAAATCTGCCATCAATAACCGTTGACCGTTTTTATCTTCAATGACATGGGTTAATGACACTGCATCTTCATAAAAACTTAGGTCCTTTGAATCGTGCTGAGATACCGGGAGTAGTTGATTAACTGGAGGAAACGCAAAAACGGGAATAAATATTAAAGTAAAAACTATCGGTAAAAGCTTTAAATATTTATTCTTCAGCCAAAACAAGGTTGCTACTAAAATTAGCAAAGTTGCTAGAAATACAACTGCTGTAGATCCGAATAGCGGTAATATGATAAAACCAGAAACCAATCCACCTATCGCCGCACCAATTGCATTAAAACCATATATTTTTGCACCGGCATATTGCTGGTCAAAAAACTGGGCTGTTATAACTGGCAGCCACGCACCAAAAGCTAAAGTTGCTGGCAAAGTAAACAAACATATTACCAAACCTTGCAACATCATTGATGCTGTTAACGACGAATAATGTGCTGATTCAGCCCATGCGGAAATATCTGGTAGAAAATAGACACTGGCTAACGAACTCGCTGCAACCGCGAGTGCCAAATAGAACACAACATTCAGGGATCGAAATTTAGCCGCCAAAACACTTCCAAATCCAATCCCCATTAAAAACGATGCCAGGATGATTGCCATAACATATTCGGTGCGCAACAACACCATTCCAAATAATCGAGTCCAGGCTATTTGAAGCATTATGGAGCCGGCTCCTACAGCAGAATATGCAATTAAAAACTTTAAATTTGGATTACTTATATTACTCTTGCTTTGAAGCTTAGCCACCGATTCAGCTTTCTGTGTAAACACTAGTATCAATGAAATGACGAAAATAGAAATACCCAAAAAAACGAATATACGTGAAGAGTCGGTCCATCCTAGTGAGGGTAGGAGAGCCAATGGAATCAAACACCCCAAGACACCGCCAAGCGTATTAATTCCATAGATGACACCAATATTAATATTTGAGTTTCGCAAAACACTAAGAATCAACGGAAATCCAACACCTAACAGTAATGCCGGTATAAACATGACAACAAAAGTGATAATAGATTGAAGGATTAACCAATTCGCGTAGCTAGAGTCTCCAGAAAATTCTTGAATTAGTACATCAATATTCGAAAAAATGAATGGCAGGTTAAATGCGAGAATAGCAACTGAGAATTCTAAAAAGGCAAAAACCAATAGTGGTGTTTTAATCTTTTTAATTAATTGGGAACCGAGAAGACTACCAGCTCCCAATCCAGCCATAAATGCAGCGACAGTAATCACAACACCAAAAATACTAACACCAAAAATATTGGATAGCATTTTTGCCCATAAAACCTCATAACCTAGAGCAGCAGTGCCAGAAAAAAAATAAATTACACAGACAATCCAATGCCAGAATTCTGAACTCTTCCCAGTGGCTACGGACATTATAAAATCAAAAAGTATTAATTATTTGAAGGGGAAAAACCATACTATGCCAACCACTGCATGCGCTACTGCTAAAAACACAGTGATACCGGCACAAATCATATGCTGGACAAACACTTCTTTGCCCTTCATTACCATTGCTATTCCAAACCCGGCAGTAAGAAAGACAAAAAATAAGAGAGATATCCCCATGTAGAACATAACTTCATGTTGAAATTTCTGCTCATCATAAGATTCAATCAATTCTCCGCGCTCAGAACCATGGAATGACTTTAAAACATCCGCACGCTCATTTGCAAAAACTCCTGAAGATAAAATAAGGCAAAACGGTAAAATCAGATATAGAGATAATCTATACAAACGTTTTAAAACAACCACAAATTACTACTCCCAAATTTATTCTGACTTTGCTTAGCTAGTCTTTTTTTTACCTGAATATTTCCAATACAAAAAAGCCATTAGAATTGCAGGTAGCAACACCATTGGTAAAAGAAAGATAAAAATTGCCCAAGGTGTTTCAATAGTTACATGTAACCAACGATAGCTGTCTGTAGCAGCAAATGCGTTACCTGATAGTGACATAAAGATAAAAACAGTAAATAGTTTAACTACCAAATTGCTCATTGCTTGCAACCTCCGCATTTAGTGGCTCTACATCTTTAACACACCGAAAACCATAAAAGTCAGAAGTTAAATTAGGCCAAGAATAATTCCTATGGTAAGAAGATGTTGAGAAAGGATCACCTTTCCACGATCCTCCTCGCATTACTTTATATTTCAAATCTGTGTCTATAATATCCGCAATTTTTTTATCTCGATCTTCTTTTTTAGCTGAGACCACATGTCTCTTAGCTTTAAATATTTCTAAAGGAGCGTCAGATTTACTATACGGATCAAAATTATCTTCAACCCATTCTGATACATTACCAGCCATATCTAAAACACCATATGGGCTTGCACCATCTAAATATGATCCCACTGGAGTAGTCGAACCTACGTTATAATAGGTATTCAACAATTTAGTATCCATGAATTGTCCCCACGGCCAGCGACGCTCGTCTGTTCCTCTAGCAGCTTTTTCCCACTCAGCTTCAGACGGTAAGCGTTTTTTAGCCCAAGTGCAAAATGCTTTCGCATCAAACCAAGAAACCATAGTTACTGGGTGAAAAGTTTTCTCGGGCGCAAAGCGCCCATCAGACCAATTTAGAGGAACACGATATGCAGTTTCTGCAACAAATCTTGCGTATTGCGCATTTGTTACCGGATATTTATCTATAAAATACGTAGGTGTATTTATTTTGTGCGCAGGTCGATTTTGTGAATCTGTTTTTAAATTGTTAGTTCCCATGATGAACTCCCCTTCGGGAATTTCTACCATAGACTCCAACCGTTGCCATTCAATAACTGGGAGCATCCCATGCACTTCTTCAATGGTATAAGAAATGGTATGTGTTACACCCCGTTCATGAAGCACATTTCTGAACAAATCTTCTCCGGCAGCGCGAATTTTTTTGCTCTCATCCTCTAGATCATAACCAGCCATTGCTCTCATATCTTGCATACGATTTGCGCCAAGCTGTACAACATGGATAGAACCGAAGACCAATGCGACCACAATACATGTAACAAATGTCGCACCAATGTAACGTCGCCTAATAGCCAGTTCTTCTTTGGATAAAGGAGCTTTTTTACTTACATACTTAGTCATAATTGCAATCTAATCTGTGTTTTCAGCGTTTTTCAATTGATAACGCTTATGAATCAAATGTTTTGGGCGTCGACCATAGGTCTTTTTAATAACAAATTCGCCAATTAAACCACCTGCAGCTGCCGCTTCCATAGAAACTATAATAATCAATATCCAGTAGCCAATTGGCAACAACATTACTCCATCAGGAAATAAAGCAGTATCGATACTGTAGTAACCAAAAATACGAACAAACAACGGAGCAAAATGTGCCAACATTTTACCACCAAGACCGTAAATCAAAGACACAACAAATCCAGCTACTAACGGTACAAAAATTAAATCAAGTACCCATATAGGGCTAAACGTTGAAATACCAAAATACACTTCCAGACTTACATTTAATAAGCGATCACCGAAATAGACGATTGCCGACCCCACTGAGAGCGCCATTATTCCCCATAAAATATCAAGTACAATGACTTTATATTCATATTTTTTATGAGTCTTCATCATAATTTTTTGCCTGTAAGTTTTTCTTGACGCGCTTTATTTGTTTCCTCGAGATACCAATCCTCAACCTTCAAACTTGCAATATACGCCGCGAGATCACGTCTTTCTTGATCACTTAAATATGAATAAGACGGCATTCTGTACTGAGGTTTAAGGCGTGTACTCAGCATATCCTGAGGAACCTTAGCTGAAAAATAGCTATACAACCACTCTTCGTCTCTAAACATCCCCATACCATCAAGAGCCGGGGCCGGAACTGCGATGGTCATATCTTTAGTTGCCCAAAGGCTATGACATTCTTTACACCTATTATCCCTCATTAATTGAGAAGCTGAGGAAGTCAACTCCTGAGAAGCTGTGGAATAAAATGGAATACCAGGATCCTCTCCTTCTTCGTGCTTTGATATTTTAACAACCGCTAACACTGCAACCGAGGCAACCATTAAACCAATTATCAGCTTCTCACCTTTCCGCATTATTAATTACTTCTATCCTGTTTCTTTTTTATAAACTCTTTTCTTGATTTTGTTTGATCTTTCATAACTTCTTGGTACTTTTTAAACTCATCTGGTTCCATCTTATCTTGATCATCGTTATCAAAAAGAACATATTTAATATCTTCATCGAATTGGTCGTTCTTAGCAGCCCAACGCAACATGAATCCAGCTGCGATAAGAATAAATGCCGCCACCACCAACCATAAATAGATAGTCCATCCATCGGGTAAATTTTCTACAAACTCAATCATTACAACACCTCATTTAAAGAAGGTAACCTTCAATTAATTGAATATACCCAATAATTACCGCCAATATTACGCCAAAAATTAACGCGCCAAACATAATTTTTTCTCCAGTTTTTAATAGGGCCAGTTTCTTGGGTAAATAAAGATAGATAATAAAACAAAAGAGAATTAATGATAGTATCAAAAATATAAATATATAAATGCTAAATTCTCTCGCACGCAAACTTTCAATACTCATATCAATACCAAAAACGGTACTGTTTTGAGTAGCTGTACTCACACTTATATTGTCTAAGTTAAACATTGGTAAAACCGAGAGCAATATATCTAAAATAAATTCCAACATCGTATCCCCAGAAAAGCCTCATATTTATCTAAATGCTCACAAAAAGATAATACAACAAAGGTAATTCAATAATCCTGACTAGTCTACTACAAAATAAAAAGCCGCTCTATATAAGAGCGGCTTTTTAGTACAAGAACTAACTTAACGTTTAGTTAAACACGTCATCGGTATCTTCTTCTTGCTGGTGCTTTCTCCAGTGCGCATCCACGAAGAACAAACCGTAGATCGCAGGGCAAATAAATACTACTGCAATCCACAACATGAATACACCTGGACCATAATCTAAATCAATCATGACAACTCCTTAAGATTTATTCATAGCTGGTTTACGTGAGTAATGTGGTAATTTTTTAATCAAAAGTACCATAACAATCACAAAGTAAGCAACGTAAAACATATCGATGCCCATACCTTTATCAAACCAAGGCTGTTTACGCTCTCTAAAACCACCTTCAACAAAGTTACCTTCGAAGTTAGCAAGGCTGATTCTATCCCCTAGAACATTGTAGTTATCTAACGGATATTTACCGCCACCAGCTTGAAGCTCTTTAATGCCAGGAGCAATGTTTAGAAGGTCGTCCCAAGCTAATGGATGACGCTCCAAATCACCTTTCAAACGAGAATCAGCGGTAGCCATAGCCTGTTGAAAAAGAAAATTAATTTTCTCTTCTCCAGTTGCTAAACGTTGAACTTCAGCTGAATCCATATTGGCAACAATCCCTTCATAGATAGCAGCATTAGGACGCTGCCCCCAGATAGGCATAGTTACCAAGAACGCAGTTAAAATAATTAACGCAATCAAGTAAGTCAAAGGAAGCGGCAAGCGATTATTAGCAGTCCAAAGACCACCATGCTTCTCTTTTTCCCAAAGCTCAAGCGTCTCTTTCTGCTCTTGCTCATCCGACAGACAGTATAGCGGTTGGTCAAATTTCCAAGCCATTTAATCTTCCTCCCTTATCGCAAGCTTGTTAATACCCAATCCATAAGAGCTCTAACTTCAGAGTCTCTCGCTGGTTCAGGTACTTCAGGTGGGTAAATAGACTGGCCATTTACATATGCAGTGTAATCTGAACGCCATTTTTTGTAGTCTATAGACTTACCGTTAATATCGGTTTTGCCCCATAGATAATCAAAACGCGGCATAATTGAATTAGGCTGCACCAATCTTGGATTAAAAAAGTGCATAGTCATCCATTCTCTAGATGAGTTACGCGCTGCTACATGCAATAAGTCTGGAGCCTTACGGTCCGAACCAAAGGCAGTAGGCATCTCTCCGTTCATATCACCTAAGAATGGAGGTGCACCGAAAAACTGCCAATCTTGAGTTTGCTCTGGTAACAAAGTATGACACCACCAGCAACCTTCAGTGATAAAGATAGTTTTACCTTTACCAACATAACGATGATTTTCATCGCCAGCAGCTTTTAATACTTGTCCAGGTTGCCAACCACTAACAGCGGTTTGATTAACGATATAATCTACTTCTTCACCGTTAAACTCACCTTGTGCAATAGTGAATACCGCACCATTACTCATATCAGCTTGACCAATCTTACCAGTGTTCAAACTTAACTCCATGACACCAGGGCCAAGAAGCTCATTATGGTTTACACCAGGTGAAAATTTAATACCAGGCTCATACACATATGCACGAATTGGCGGATCATAAGTCGCACCTGTTTTTGGATCTTTATCCAAAATAACAGTTACTGGCTTACCATCACCAATTACCAATGGATCTTCGTAACTGAAACCAATTACACGACCCAGAGACAATTGCTTATCCAATCCTACCCAAGTTGAAACACCAGAACGAAAATCGTTCGATGGACCAAGCAAGGTAATACACATCGAGAAGCCAAACATTAATCCGATAGCCGCAGCACCGAATCTATATTGTTGAAAGCCCACTTGTAATCTCCTCCCTAACTTTTCTGAACCCCTCCGAGGTCATGATCAATCAAACCTCGAAGAAGAGCGGATAGCTTACAATCGATTATTAACGTTCGTAAGCCAACTCATGTGCGTAACGTCCAGCAGGAACAATAGTACCTTCACGAGCAGTCATCCACATGTTGTATAACCAAATTACATTACCGGTAAACACCATAGTACCACCAGCCCATCGTGCGATCATATACGGATGCTCCGCAACAACAACATCGATGTATGGTACTTCGTAGATTTTACCTGCACCTTGGATAAGACCAGCAATAGTCATTGAAATCCAGTAAATACAGAAACCGATGATGAAGAACCAATAATGCAAGTTAGCCAAAGTTAGTGAGTAAAGCTTTCTACGAAGTACTGATTGCAGACCGAAGTAAACAGCTGCAGCTTCCAAGAAGCTAGACATACCTAACAATGCCAAGTGAGCATGAGCCACGATCCAACCAGTACCATGAACGTACCAGTTAATAGCGCGAGTTTGTTGGAAGCCACCTTGCATGTTTAGCGGAATTGCTAGAAGAACACCAGTAATAGAGAACTTAGTTTCAATATTCTCTACAAACATGCTCCACTTGCCTTTCATAGTTAACAAAATGTTAGCAACGAAAGCTACCGCAGGGATAAGAATCAATACACCTTCTACAGATGCGAAAGATTTCAACCACTCAGGCAGAGGTGCTGACATCAAGTGATGAGAAGCAGGAGTTGAGTAGAACGCAATGATCGCCCAGAAATGCAAGTGACCAATACGGTGAGAATAAAGTGGATTACCAGTTAGCTTAGGAATTGTGTAGTAAGCAATTGCTGCTGCAACTGGCGTAATCCACAAACCCAATACGTTGTGAGCAAACCAGAACGTCAAGTAAGCTTCTGTCAATCCTGTTAAGTTGAATAGCTCTGGAGAGTTACCCACCAAGAACACAATCATTAACATGAAGATACAAGCACCGAAGAACCAGTTAGTGATGTAGATACCTTGTGTTCTACGATGAGCTATTGTCATCCAAACGTTTATACCAAGCGGTAGCAATACACCAAAAATAACAACTAAATCGATTGGCCAGATCAAGTCAGAATATTCACGACCCGCTGTTATGCCCATCCATAATAGAATCAAACCTAAGCTTAGGCCAACATTCCACATGAATACTGTCCAAAGACCTAGTTTTTCAGACCAGAGCTTGGTATTACCAAGTGCTGGAGTCATATACATCATAGTCATACCAAACGCCATAGAAATCCAACCAAGGATTACTGCAAGTACATGTACTTGACGCATATGACCAAAAGCAAATAACTCAGTACCGGTTACCCAGTCTGGAAATGCAAGTTTTGCAGCATTAAAGGACCCTAAACCTGTCCCTACAACAAACCAAAAAATTGATGAAAAGCCAAAAAAGATCGTTGCCGAACCCGCAGGAATTTCGTCATTTTTGGCGAAGAGATATTTCATCAGCATGAAAATTCACCTCCCAGTTTAAATTTAACCCCAGAAAAAGATATAAAAATCATTCTTTCATCTTATTCATTATGTACCAAGAAAACCACATACTCGAGAACGCTAACAGTATCCCGCATGCCCCTGCAAATGTAGCCATAATTATCCCCCTTTACATACTAAATGCTTTACCAAGCAGTATTGTCGCCTCGAGATTCGATTTCGCCGTGTTTACTCATGGCTAGACCTGTAATGATTGCGAAGGCTAAACCAAACACAAGCATCATCCAATCAACGAATCCAGAGAAAGTTGACGGATCAAAAGCTTCTGCTCCCCAACCACCCCAATTATCATAGGGGCCTCGACCAACAGCACACATAACCGCAGCGCCAAATACGCTGCCATTTCCCATTCCAGTTGTAAATGCCGCCACAATTAGAACGAAAAATGTCTTACCTAACGTTAATTTATTTTTCATATCTCCCTCCAAAGCGAGTTAAAACTCACAACCCGAAGCTCCAATCAAAATAAAATAATTTTGTTTTAAAAGGAACTTACAGAAACCCTGAAATCGTGACATACACACAACATGAGGTCAAGACAAATGTAGAAAAAGTTGTAGAACACTTGCTTGAAAAATAAACGTAATAATTTAAATTGAAAAAATAAACAAATTCATAACGAGAGGTGAGCAAATTTTAACCCCGAGACTTATTTCTCATTCACACAAAACACTTCTTTTCAAAAAATATTTTCATTAAGATGTAAAGCCAACTCAAATAAAGAATCTGAAAATGAAAAGAGAAGTGTTTATATATTTACTAATCGCAACAAGTTCTCTGCTGATGATTTCGTATGTTCCACACATGTTCCTGGATGGACTTGTAAGCGACGAATTGAAATTTAATATTACGGTGGCTATAACGATATCTTGGGCAATAGGGCTTATAGCATTAGGCGTGGATATCGTTAAAAAAAGAAAAGGGCTTAAATGATTAAGCCCTGGAAAAAAATAAGAAATGACGCTTTATTTAAAAATTCTAAGTTGAGCTTTCGAGCCGTCAAATTCAGACTCGTTAGCAAATTGACCCTTATGAAATACATACTGCTGTTTGTTGCCGCTCAAATCAACACCAGCCAACCCAAAACTCTTGCCAGCAAAATCAGTAAAAAATCGTATATCTTTTACCAGATCCACTTGACTACCACTGCGATGAGTAACACTCACACCCTTCTTAGATACCGAAAAAGAGACTGGCGCAGAGGGCAGCAACATTAATCGTGTTTTTGCTATACGATTGAATGCAATAAAAAACACAAATGTAATGAGAAAAACTAACAAATAAACAATGCCCTCATCACCATTAAACCATAGCTTTGAGGCAACAATTGACAACGCTATTAAAGTTGGGATATATAAAACCAAATCCCAAACAACACCTTTTTTATCTTGTATTAAATCATATTCAGATTTTTGAGCCATTAATACCTAACCCTTTTGCTGCCCAACTATTCGCCCAAGATGATGATCCAACTCGCCGTAAAGAAGGCGACCGGCCTGCTTCCACTGCACCATCCCTTCCTTGTCAACTATAAAAGTCCAAGGGTCGCCTCTCACTTGAAATGCAATAAAAGCTTGTGGATTCTTGTATTGATCCATATGTAGGAACACCACATCTTCATCATACTTAGAAAGCATGGCCTTTAGCATTTGCAACTGCTTATCACAGACCGTGCAATGACCAGGTGTGGCAAACTCAACCAATACTGTTTTATCCAGCGCCAAGGCTTCGTCAATAGAATACTGATACATTCTTTCATCTGGATAACGATAGGTGGTAAGCCGTGACATATCGCCATCTACATCTTTCAATGTAGAAGTCTTTACCGAAGGAGCCGCTTCCCCAACCTGCAATTTCCCTTCTGGAGCCTCCATACCGCAGCCACCGAAGAACAGGGCAGTAAACGCTGCTAAACCAGCCAGCACAGCAATAACAGAAGATAAACTATTTCTCATAACCCTTCTCCCAACCCTTGCAGGTATGAAATAAATTATATGCCCAAATGCAATTCGCCAAAAGAACCAATGTGCCAAATATACCCATAGTTGCCAATAACGGCTTTACAATCAATTCTACCTCTGCAGGTGATGAATGAACACTTGCCATCCCCCCCATAACACCAGCCATGACAAAAAACACTACCATGCCTATCAAGCCTATATTGTGTATCCAGAAATGAACGATAACTAAACGCAAGCTGTAAATTGGGCGATTAACCAGACGGGGAATAACATAGTAAACCGCACCAAATATTGCCATCTCCACCCAGCCCAACAGATTTATGTGAGTATGCCCACGTACAATCAAATCTCCGTGTAGGCGATGATCAACAAAATGCCTAAGCTCAGAAATGCCACCCATTACCGCGCCCCAAGAAAAGCCAATCAGGCTATAAATAATGCAGGCATAAATAAACCATAAAGTATATTTTCGATAAACAAGTTCTTTTTCATGACACCATGTCTCATTCAAGTTAGCACTCATTACCTCCCTACCTCTTGCTCTTCAGAGACTTGCTCTTCTTCAGGCTTAATTCTATCGCGAATATCGGTATACTTCTCTGACCATTCTTTCGGCGCCCACGCTTTCACCATTCCATCGATAAATACAGAATGCTCAGGGGGGGGAGCGGGTGCTACAGATGATCCCGCATCTGCACGTAGCTCAGACAAAAATATTGCAATAAGCCTTCTATCTTCTTTAGACATTCTCATGGCATATGAAGCCTCCTTTGGAGGAAGACCATGATCAAGAGTTTCGTGACCATAAGTTGCTTCAGGATTAATCAAAAACGCCTCTATCCATTCCAACGATCTTTTCGAACCTATACCATCTAAAATTAACCCCATGCTTGTCCCCATGCGTAACGCTCTATGACATGAGTTACATCTTGCTTTTTGATAGATCGAAGACCCTTTTTTTCCTTCTTCACTGAAATCAAAATGAGTTGTTTGCTTGAACATAGGTTCATCAGCGTTTAGACGAACTGTCTCTAATACTGCGTATGCAACCATAGCCAACAAAAAGAAAACTCCAAAAATAATAAGTAGAATCTTTTCACCCGGCTTAAGCTGTTGAGATCTTTTCATGCATCACCAAACCTTTAAAAAAACTGAGATTTGATTATACATAATAATAATTTATTAAAAAGATCGGGAATAAAAAAAGGCGGATATAAATCCGCCTTTTCTATTTTACTTCACTTAACAACCAATTAATGGTCGTAAGGAGTGTAGTAGTTGCTGTCCGAGTAATCAGAAGCATTTGTCAAATATGCTGCAGCATTTTTGATATCTTCATCAGACATATTGCGAGCAATAACTTGCATTTGACTCATTGGGTCATTGGTACGAGTACCATCTCTCCATGCTTTCAATTGATTAACCAGGTAAACATAACGCTGACCACCGATACGAGGATAAATAGGTGGTGCACCACGACCATTATAGCCATGGCAAGAGCGACATGCAGCGACAGGTTTTGCTCTGTTGCCTTGCCCCCATTCTACCAAGCTTTTACCCTTGTGACTCAAGCCAACTTCAACACCGTTAGCCGCTAACTCTTTTAGATCTGAACCAGCAAATGCCATTTTCCCCATAGCACCAGGCTTAATCGATTCAAGATATGTAGAAACGTCTGTACGATCCTGCGCACTCAAACCTTTAGCATTATCATTCATGACAAACATAGTAGAATCTTTACGTTTGTCGGTTGCGTAGTCTTCAAGCTGCTTTCTTAAGAACACAGCGTATTGACCCGCGATACGAGGAGTGCCCATATTGTCGTCGCCCATGCCATCACTACCGTGACATGAACCACACGCAGGAACAGATCCCTTACCATTTTCAAAAATGGCTTTGCCATTGGCAATATTGCCTTTACCTTTTGGATACATCGCGCTTGAAAAAGCAATTGACGGTACAACCACGCCAATTACTAAAGCAGCCGTAGATACGGCAGAAATAAAACGTCGCATATTAAGAAGCCCTCCCAGTTATAGCCTCCCAGACCCCAATCACCCTGACAACCAAATATTGTTAATACTTTAAATTAAGCATAACAATTAGCCAGAGCACTCATTTGATAAATATCAAGAATTAAGTTTAAGCATCATCCACGCAAGAACGAACGTGGAAAAAAACCAAATAACATATATTAACGCTACTGATGAAGTATCTAACACGGCCATCTCCCTCTTTGTTGTTTAAAAAAAGCCGACGAAAAAAGCGGGTGATTTACATCCACCACTTAACTAGTTATTCAACCATTAATAAAAAAAACTGTCAACTTGTAATCAAGTTTTTCGACATTAATTCTAACTAACTGTTTAAGAGATTGGAATAGCAACTTTGCAATTAATGTCACTCATTCATAAAATATCAAACTATTGTTAAGCTGAAACAAAACAAAGGTTGATTAAAAATGACTCAACGTTCTTTTTTTTCAATCAAAGCTTGAAATAAACACAGTAGATATACAGAATCAACCACTCTAAAAAATACACAGAATAGATACTTAAATTATGAATCAAGCAAAAGAGCTATTGGAAAAATACTGGGGCTATCTCGCGTTATTAATTTGGATTGGTGCTGCCGTTGCGTTTGACTTAGTTAGGCTAACGCCCTTCGCCTTGGATGAGGAAGCGGCTAAAGGCTTGCTCCTCACCTGGACAGTGTCCGACAACATCGTGAACCCCGTTGTAATCTTTGGACTACCAGATTTCCGAGCTTTGCTCTATGCTCCTATAGGTACTTATTGGCCCGGTAATTTATTAGCTGCAAAAATAATGAGCCTTGCAATTGCATTTGTCGCCGTTACCCTGCTATATCGTTGGGCTCGAAAAAACTCAGATGCCGAAACCGCATTGATTGCTTCTATTCTTTTGCTCGTTTCTCCCGCACTCATAACACAAGTAGATTCACTAAGTGCAGGCCCTTATATTTTATTAGGATTTGCGCTCGGCGTTTGGCTGGACAACGCATATA
Source organism: uncultured Ectothiorhodospiraceae bacterium (assembly GCA_945787715.1). Classification (GTDB taxonomy): domain Bacteria; phylum Pseudomonadota; class Gammaproteobacteria; order S012-40; family S012-40; genus CALZJE01. The sequence continues at coordinate 44,129 of CALZJE010000015.1, forward strand.
GAAAGAGTGATAAATATTTTGGTGGTTGGTATTTTTCGCAAATGCTATGGGTTGCCATCTTATCAACCCTCCACCCAATTGCCTTAGCGTATCCGATCGTCATCGCATGGAATTGGTACAAACGTCCACATGCGGTAAAATCATCACGCCACATGTATATAGGGTTGGCAATAGCGATAACACTGTCTTTGTTAATGAGAGGCGGCTGGCACGATTTTGCCATTTTCCAAAATCCAATCGAATATCTGGCGATTGCACTACAAGGCGCCATAGTATGGAGTGCCGCTGATATTCAATGGTGGCCGGGAATTATTGCAGCGGTATTGCTAGTGTTCGTTATTATTAGTGATTTTAAAAACATCGCCAAAGATACCCTCAGTCAAATAATTATTGCTTGTATTGCACTAGGTGTGGTGATGCCGGATTCAAACTGGGCGTTTATTGGCGTAACTTTTTTGATCTATCGAGGTACACACCACCTAATTCAATTTAATAATTCTAGAAATAAGCAAGGTGCGGTAGGACAAAGAGGGATTGTGTTTGTCGTTGCACTGGTCGTTTGCTCATTTTTCATGCTTCAGGATAAGAATCACGTACTAACAATCAAACACGCCCTCCTTGCGCCAGAAGATGAACTAATACAAAGTGTCATGGCCATCGCTGAAGATGAGAGCAAAGCTTTTCGCATAGCAAGCCAATGGCCAGGCCGCACAATGCTGGCAACAAAGCGTGATGTTTTACCTTTACCGCCTGCACTGGATGATAAGGATGAGATGCTTAAAGCCATAAAAAGCATTACTCACATCGTATTTGATCCATACAAACCAAAAAATAAAGCACTGGCTAATGCAATATCAAACCTGGGTGGGGAAACAGAAACACTTGGGCTATTAAAAGCAGGTGCAATCATTAAAGTGAGAAATCACAAAGTTAGGCTCTCAACACAGCAACGAATCGATCAACAAGACATAAAAAATAATTCAGAGGAAGTGCTAGACAAACCACAATAACCATCAAAGCTTACAGAGAAAACCTCGCCAAATTCATATTTTCCGCATTAACGCGGAAAATATGAATAAAACATTTACTCTTTAATTAATAAATTCCTGGTCTTGACTCGACATAACAGCGCCTATACGTTAAAAAGAGTAATGGGAGGGCATTCCAGAGCATCTATTGTCTGGGGTTGAGCGGGAAATTTGTGAGTGCAAGTTCCCCGCATAGGTATATGGCCTTAATAAAGGGTTTTCCAATCAGTAAAACCAATATCGTTTTGCCAGAAAATCGGATACAGGCATGATGAGTCTTCATGGCTAATTTGTCTACACATACTCCCACTCATACTCAAATCTAATTGCTTCACAAATCGCTGTCTTGATATCAGGAAAATGATATATGAATAAAGCCTATCACACCTTTATTATGTGGCTAATCTGGGGGGCTGCCGCCACAACCATCTATCTAGGGCTCTATCTTGATACAGACATACTAGAGTTCCTTAGTAATGACGAAAGTAAAATAACTTGGATTATTACTATGCTATTTGTTGTGGGAGTGATCAGCAGCTTTTTCCTCACTGTAGCAATTACTGGCGAATACATTGAAGCTGCTGAACAACAAAATCTGGCGGCTAATCAAGGATTAATGGGCCTAGAAAAAACAGGCAAAAAACCTAAAACGGTTAACCACTTCTTTGAATCATTAAAAGTTGTTGCCTCAAATAACGAATCACCTAGCATAGAAACACTGTTAGAGATGGAGTATGCGAGCCTATCTCGACGAAGCCATGTCATCGAGATAATGGGTAATCTGCTAATAACACTTGGATTGATCGGTACAGTGATGGGTTTGACTTTAACATTGACTGGCTTAACAACATCTCTCGACGCATTGGGACAGGATCAGGATTTGCTCCTCGCGGGCCTAAGAAAAGCTATGGGGGGCATGGGGACAGCTTTTTATACAACACTTCTAGGTGCTGTGTTAGGAGGCGTGCTGCTCAGAATATTCGCGCTAATAACCGAAAATGGTATAGGCAGCCTACACGATTTCATCACCAAAACCTGCATGGTACATCTTTCAGCTGATTTTAAACCCACCGTTGAGCGCGACGTTCGTTTCTTAAATGTAGAATTAGATGCGCTGGGCAGCAAAGTACACAACCTTAAAGCAGCCTTCAGCGACACAAAAGAGTCAATAAATGACTTCCACGAAGCGGTTAAAAAATTACACTCAACAACGGATGATGACAGTGGTGTGTACACACTCCGAGAAACATTACGCATGCAAAAATATTATCGTGTGCTAATTCGCCAAGAACTAACATTAATGAATAAACTCAATCGTTCTTGGTGGGGTAGATTTAAAAATCACTTAGATACCAAAGACGACGACAAAGAATAAAAATGGCTAAAAAGCGTCGTCACGTTTACACAAACATCTACGAAAGTTTCTCAGATGTGTCTTTATTGATGCTCGCCACTTTTATCTTCTTGATGGTAACTATTCTTATTACATCCCGAATGGCGCAGGAATATGAAGTTCCTCGCTTAAAGGCTGAAATTCAAGAATTGAGAAATAAACTTGCCGCTGCAGAATTTGATGCACAACGATTGGAAAACAATCTAGGTGAGATGTCAGTTATCTCAGAAGGCGGCAGCCCGATGGCACGTATTATTGAAGCAGCAACATTTGGCCGCAAAGATTTCGATCTCTTTATCAAAGGCCTCAAAGATCTTCCTGGTAAGGATCTGCACTTAATGATAGATGCTTCTGGTTCCATGCATGGACTAACTTCATTTCTCGTTCCCGTTTTGAGAACAATTGTTGTTCGTTCAGGAAAGCATTTATCAGCAATCACCTGGTACTCTGATAACGAAGCTGAGACCTATACTGGTACAATGGGTTCCATGTTTGATAGTTTAATGTCTGGCGCCCCCTTTGGTGGAAATTTGGAAACAATGGGTAAAGCATTTCGCGTAGCCGCAAGAAATGCTCCTGCTCCAGGTGCTTATGTGCTTGTTGGTGATGAGCCATCTGACGATAAAATAAGCTATTCAGAAATACCCAGCCCGGTATTTACCTTACCATTAGGCCGCTCAGATCCTGAGACTACTGAGGAATTTCAAAAAATTGCGGATAAAACGCGGGGCAAAATGCTCCATCTTGATTTCAAATGATCTATAGAAGAGTAAAAATGCTTTAACCTACAGCTTAACATTATGAATAGTGCACTGGACAAATAAGCATCAAACAAAATCTGACTATACCTTAAAATCCTCAAATTTAGCTCGTTTTTGTATATAATACATACTATGCTGAGAAGAATTGAATAAGCGTAAAACTTTTCTTTCAAAATAAGAACAAAACTATTTCTACTCTAATATCAAAGTACGATTAAACAAATTATAAAGGCGCAGCCATGTTTACAATTTCATGCGATACAATAATAACAGGCGATATCCGTAGCCCTGGACCAATTCAAGTCTCTGGTAGAGTTAAAGGTGACGGCACATTTGAAGAGCTGCTCATTGTTTCGTCTACCTGTGTTTGGGATGGTGATATTGTTGCTGACAACATTATTATTGAGGGAATAGTGACAGGTAATATTATTGGACGAAAAAAGATTCAAATCGATTCTAACGCCCAAGTTAGCGGATATATCACAACACCGAAACTAGCAATTGCAGAGGGGGCGCAAATTGAAAGCGTTGTCAACATGCGGCCAATGCCTAAACCAATTGAACTAAACGATAAAAAGAACAAAAAGCAAGCTGAACAGAAAAAAGACGAAATTGAAATTAAAAAAGAAGAACAAGTTAAGCAATTAGCCTAGTGTAGTGTCCACTAGAAAAAGCATCCCAATGACAAATGCGGCAATACTAATCGTCAGTACTGCCGCAGCTGATACATCTTTAACTTTCTTAATCGCTTCATGATATTCCGGCTGCACATAATCACAGATTATCTCAAGCGCTGTGTTAAATAGCTCAGCCGCCAAAACCAGCGCAATCATAATAATGACAATTGCCCACCAATAAAACGGTGGTTGCAAAGCTATCAATACCAGCAAAGCTGAAATAGCGACTATCATTTGAAAGCGTAGACTTTTTTCGGATGAGAACGCCACTTTCAAACCATTCAAGGCAAAACCTAAACGAACAAAAAGATGCTTATTTTTCATTTTTTTCATCATTCTTTTTTTCGCTCAATAAATAAACATCTTGATTGCTCACACGCTTCATCTGTTTAACATTCCAAGTTTGGCCTAGTGGCTGTAACAATTCAGTGTGAATAGAATCATCGATAAAAATTTGAGGATAGCGAATCCATTTTTCCTGCATAGAGAGTGTGCGAAGTGTCAGCGCTCCAATCCAAAGCGTGCTACTGGAATCTATCAAGCTGAAAGAACTCTTCCAAAGTTGAAGTATGTATCGCTGATTTTCATTTTCCCCAAGCTTATTCAAAACTAATGATTCCCGTTTGCCGTTGTGAGATTGGGGGATTAAGGGTAATTCCGCAAATGTAGGTTCAGGTTTTAAATAATACATAATTGCTTGGGTAGATAGATCCACCGGTTTTTCCCATCCCGTTTCTCGCAGGCTCTTATCAATGTCTTCCAACTGGCCAAACCACTGAATATTAAGTGTTTGCTTCTCATCACTAAAAATATCAATACGATTAGAGGGTAATTGTTTCCAGCCACTAGTTTGCCATTCATTGAAGTTAGTTAAAATCTCAACCGCTTTTCTCTCGGTTACATCACCAGTAAAAGGCGCATAAATATTAATTTGGACAATCCCAGCTACCACTAATGCAGCGAAAGAGAACATTCCAAGTATTTTCTGCCGTCTAAATAATAATAGCTGGCGCTGGTAAATTAGGCTTACAAATCCCACCCATACCAGGCTTGTCGCAACTACCATCAAAACCGTTGATGGCTGAACTTGAGCAAAATAAAAAAGACTTAAGGTCGGAAACAACAGCACAAGAATGAAAAAAGTATAGGCAATCCAGCGGATCGTAAAATTAAATTTAGAAAAGATGATAATGGTTAAACAACCCACAAAACTAACCAACACTACAAGATAAAGTGTAGTTGCAAGTTGATCAGTGTGAGTTGCGGCTGTGAGCAGAAGGATAATCCCGGTTACAACACTAGCAGCGATGGAAAAAAGTAAATACCTGAGAATGGCATACTCTTTAATAATATATAATCCCAAAGCGCTAACAAGCAAAAGGATGCTGATAACAGGCAAAGTAAACAATGCATTAAATGGATAAAAATAGTCGTTTAACATGGGAGACTGAATTAAATATGCAAAATTTAGCGCAAATTCATCGATCCCTAACTGACGCGCGCGGAACAACTGGAGAACAAGTAGATAAGTAGCAAATAAAGTGAGTAATATCAAAAAGCCCGATACCACTAACGCTCTTCGCATTGTCATATGTCGCCCAAAAACAAATAAAACTATCTGCCCTAACTGAGGATGTGTAAGCGCCCACTGAAATCCAATAGTAAAAACTGATTCAGCTCTCGGAAGTGCAATCAATACGAATTTTCTTGTTAGCCAAACTAGCAAAACAAAAAAAACTATTACGACCAACAAAATTACCATCAGGCGACCACCTACCACTTCGGCCAATGCAATAGATTTTCCGAAAACAATGCCAGGTATCAAATAGAAAGGAGCCCACAAGCTTGCAGACAAAACATTCATGACAAGAAAATAACGGGAAGACATGCCCATCATTCCAGCAATCGCTGGAATAACCGGGCGCACAGGGCCAACAAAACGACCGAAAAAAATACTCTTGCCACCATGCTTGGTGAAAAACGAACGACCCAGCTCCAGGTAATCAGGTCGTTTATTAAGAGGCCAAAGTCGAGCTAGCTGTTCGTGGTAATTCTTCCCCACCCAGAAGCTAATGCTATCGCCTAAAACTGCACCGATAAAAGCAAGAAGCATTGTCTCTTTAAAACCGAGCACACCAGTGCCAACCAATGTCCCCACACCAAACATCAACACCGCACCCGGAACAATCAACCCGACGATAACGAGAGATTCAGTGAGCGCAATGATAAGCACAGCCAAGCCTGCCCAAGCAGGATTTTCAGATAACCAGGTAAAAAATGGTTGGACAGATTGCCAGTCCATAGAATTGCTTCAGTTATAAATTGGAAACACCGGGCGATAATAATTCACCCGGTGCGTATATGTATTACAGAGTAGCAAATATTTCTTTCGCCGCTTGAATTGTCGCATCGATATCGGCATCGGTATGCATAGAAGAGACAAATCCAGCTTCATATGCCGACGGCGCAAGGTAAATGCCTTTTTCCAGCATTGCATGATAGAACGTCTTGAATCTTTCGATATTACATTCAGCAACCTGTGAAAAACGTGTAACTTTCTCTGCCTCAGTAAAGAAGAATCCAAACATTCCACCAACTTGATTAGTCGTTAATGGAATATTATGTTCCGCAGCCGCAGATTTAAGACCATCACACAAACGTTTTGCCTTTTCAGCTAAACCGTTGTGAAAACCCGGTTGCTCAGCAATTTTTAATGTTGCAAGACCTGCTGACATAGAAACGGGGTTTCCGGATAATGTTCCCGCTTGATAAACCGGACCAAGAGGTGCAATTTTTTCCATGATCTCCTTTTTACCCCCAAAAGCACCAACTGGCATACCACCACCGATAACTTTACCTAAAGTCGTCAAATCAGGTGTTACGCCATAATAGGCTTGCGCACCACCGAGTGCGACGCGAAAACCTGTCATCACCTCATCAAACAACAACACTGATCCATATTGGTCACAAACTTCACGTAAACCTTCAAGAAAACCTGGCTCAGGTGGAATGCAATTCATATTACCAGCAACTGGCTCAACAATAACACAAGCGACTTGCTCACCAATCTCAGCAAAGGCCTCTTTCACTTGATCAATATCGTTAAACGTTAAAGTGATTGTGTGATCAGCTAAAGCCGCAGGCACACCAGGAGAAGTGGGAACACCAAGTGTTAACGCACCAGAGCCAGCTTTAACTAGCAAAGAATCTGAATGACCGTGATAACAGCCTTCAAACTTCACAATTTTATCGCGACCGGTATAACCACGCGCCAAGCGAATAGCTGACATCGTCGCTTCTGTACCCGAGCTAACCATGCGCACCATATCGATAGACGATACGAGTTCACAAACCTTATCCGCCATGACCGTTTCTATACGCGTAGGCGCACCAAAACCTAAGCTCTTAGCCACAGTCTCTTGCACGGCTGCAATAACTTCTGCATTTGCATGACCGGCGATCATTGGCCCCCAGGAAGCCACATAATCGATATATTTGTTGCCATCTTCATCCCACAAATAAGCGCCTTCACCCTTTTGAAAAAATATAGGGTCACCACCTACACCATTGAATGCACGTACTGGCGAGTTTACTCCGCCTGGAATATGTTTTTTAGCCTCTTCAAATAGGTCATGCGAATGGGTCATTTATTATCCTTTAAACATTTTTGAAAAACTTCTTGCCGCTGCTTCAACATCATCTTGTTGAAATAAACCATGAATAACGGCGATTGAATCAGCACCAGCCTTGATCAATGAATCCGCATTATTCATTGTAATACCGCCAATCGCAACTATTGGAATCGTTAACCGCTGTTTCGCTTCCACCAACAAATCAATTTCCGCCTGCTCTGCTGATGGTTTTGTCAACGAGGGGAAAAATCGACCAAATGCGACATAATCTGCGCCTTGTAGCTCTGCATCCAAAGCCAGTTCAAGCTGATTATAACAAGAAACACCAACGATCTTATCGGGTAGCTCTGCTTTCACTTTTTCAAGCGAATGATCATACTGACCAACATGTACACCGTCAGCATCAACTTTCTTCGCAAGCGCTACATCATCATTAATGATGAAAAGCGCTTCAAACTGATCACAGTGACGTTTTAATTTTTCTGCTAATCGAAAACTATCCACATCGGACAAAGTTTTATTTCGATACTGAATTATCTGGCAACCACCTTTTAGGGCAGAAAAAACCTTTGCTTCGGTTAATGGATCAGCATCGACAGTTATGCCGTATAAACCACTCACAGCAATCATCTATTCAGATCAGAGTCGCCTTCGACGCCTTCGCCTTATCTTTATTACCATCCTCCAAAGATTGCGCCCAAAAGAATCGGTCAGGTAAAAATTGTCCCATGCCTGCCCGGTAACCAGATTCTAGAGATTTCCAAGTATACTCCTGTGCTTCATGAACCGCAGAGAGTGGATCAAGGCCTTGAGCCAGCAATCCTGCAATCGCTGATGCTAGTGTACAACCTGAGCCATGATATTGATTAGGCAAACGATCCCAGGAAAAAGTATCGAGAATACGGTTATTGCCATAGAAAATATTTTCAACTTTCTCTGTCTGCTCATGACTGCCGGTTACCAATACATACTCAGCACCCATATCCATCAGTTCTTGAGCACAAGCATCCATCGTATCTGCTTCTTTTGCTAGGGCTCTAGCTTCATTACTATTAGGAACAAGGACGGTTGATTTAGGAATTAACAACGAACACATTGCACTCGTCATCTCATCATCCGCTAATGGTGTACCACCTCCCGCTATAAGAATCGGATCAAAAACCACAGGAAGGTTGGGATAGTCTTGAATAATAGTGCTAACAGCCTCAATGCCTTCAATACTACCAAGCATGCCGATTTTAATTGCCGCGACTGGCATATCTTCCAAAACAGATCGTGCTTGCTCAACAATCATCGACAAATCCATTGGGTAGTAACCTGTCACATTCTGCGTATCTTGCACGGTGATTGCAGTAATGACTGGCGCTGCGTGACAGCCCATACTTGCCAATGTCTCAATATCTGCTTGTATTCCAGCACCACCTGTTGGGTCGTTCCCAGCCAATACTAAAACAATCGGTAATTTTTGGTTTTCGCTCACTATTTATACTCTCAAACGGGTTGCTTCAGAAACTGAATGGATTGACGACAAAGCAACGATGATTAAAATGACAAGTTCAAATTTACAAGAATTGGATTAAATCGATAAAAAGCTGTTGATCTTATAGGTCTAAAGAAAGGTCGCTCTCTGCAAATTCTCAGAAATGGAATTATTCTCATTATAACGTATTTTAATTTAATTGCTCAGAAGCCAAAGACAATGCGAAGAAATCTCTCGGACTTTGGATTAATCTACTGCAGAAAAGTTATTTTGATCAGATTTCTTGATCCTTTTCGACGAATAGTGACAGCTATTAGTCTCATACGATCAAAAACTCTGCTTCAAAGTGACTTACCCTCACTTCGATCACCTAATTCCGATAGATTCCTAGCATGGTAAATAAATGAAGAATAATCTATTCTCAAACATCTGAAATAGAGATATAGCATCACAGGACACCGAATGAAACAAAACGATCTGAAGATTGACTGGAACGATATCGATACCGTATTGCTCGACATGGACGGCACATTACTCGACCTTCACTACGATGACTACTTTTGGCAAGAATATCTCCCAAAACGCTATGGCGAAGTTAACCATCTAAAAACCGAAGATGCCAAACGTGTTTTAGAACCAAAGTTCAAAGCAATGGAAGGCACACTTGAATGGTACTGCCTGGACTTTTGGAGCGACGAGTTACAAATGAACATCCCCGAACTAAAAGCGGAAGTCAGTCATTTGATAGCAATACATGATGGCGTTATTCAATTTCTTGAATCGCTACAAAAGAGTAACAAAAAAGTCTTCCTAGTTACTAATGCCCACGAAAAGGTGTTGGAACTAAAAATGGAAACCACAAAACTCGCCCATATGTTCGATCAAATCATCAGCTCACACCAGTTCAACCTACCAAAGGAGAATCCTGAGTTCTGGCACAAACTGGTCGACAAACACTTTTTTGATCCGGAAAAAACACTGTTCATTGATGATAATCTTGAAGTACTACGCTCAGCTAAAGTATTTGGGATAAAACATTTAGTAACAATTAGAAAACCCTCCAGCCACAAACCTGCAAGGAATATTACGGAATTTCCTGCGTTAGGATCTTTTTTTGGAATTGAAGTTTGATAATTATTTTCAATAATGTTTCGGCGCTCCAATACCATGCCATCCGCTTTGTTAATAGACTTTGCCCTAACAGCATCTACCCCAATGGCATCTATAATCCTAGAAAAAGCTGAGAGTCCTAGAAAAATCAGCTGGACGCGAGATTAAAGTACAAGTGATTGTGCGCTAACTCGTGGATCAACTGATTTTCCCAGCTTCATTCATTGATGAGTTTTATGTCTTTGTTAGGAAAATCAGGAGCATTTACCGAACAGATTCTTCTTAAGTTTGACAAACTAATGAGAGACATATAAAAACCCAATTAGTTATTATTAATCTTCCCAAAAGTGATCAGCTGTGTACGATTACTGATATAACAATTGATAGTTACAAGCTGGGATGCCGGATTAAGCAGCAAATAGAAGGCGATGTTTCGTTGTAGCAATTAAACTCAAAGAGGTTGAAGAAACGGTGTGATAAAAACTACTTCTTCACCCACACACTCTTTTGTGTGGTGATATATAAATCCTCTACCTTTTCCCTTGCCCAAGGCATTTTCCGTAGGAATTTTAAGCTGGATTTCACGGAGGGGTCGCTATTGAAACACTTAATATCAATACGCTTACCCAACTCCTCCCAACCATAGTGCTCAACTAGGCTGTTAATGATTTGCTCCAGCGTCACTCCGTGTAGTGGATTCTTGTCTTTCTGTTCACTCATTAAGCAATTCAATCCTTCTTACTGTCTTTATGCAGAGAGTAAATGCGCTTAGCACAGACATTCTAAAATACCACGTTCATCTGTTTTTATCCTGCTTTTGTTAAACCTAGAAAAAACAGTACACATATTGCAGTGCATATCATTAATTTAAAAAATTAGATAACTAAGCCCCTTAAGTCTTATTAGCACAATATATAAACGAAAATAAACCGAGATAATAATCATGCCTAAACTTTTCACTGAAGCAAAAAAAAGACTCCGTGAAGCAGCCGTTCACATGAAGTTTGATCCAGATGTTTTGGAGATGTTGAAATATCCCAAAGAAACACTGGCGGCTAGTTTATTAATACGAATGGATGATGGATCGCGACGCTCTTTTAAGGCCTGGCGTTGTCGCTATAACGATACTCGTGGTCCTACTAAAGGCGGAATTCGTTTTTATCCGGCAGTAAATTTTGATGAAGTCATGACGCTTGCGTTCTGGATGACTTTTAAATGTGCGGTAGTTAATTTACCGTTCGGTGGTGCAAAGGGTGGGGTGGCAGTAAATGCAAACGAACTTTCAAAAGCTGAATTGGAGAGACTCTCGCGCGCTTATGTGAAGGCTTTCAATAGTTTTATTGGTCCCGATCGAGATATTCCAGCGCCCGATATGTATACCAATGACATGGTCATGGGTTGGATGGCGGATGAATACAGTGCAATTGTCAATCAACCTAGCCCCGCAGTAATTACCGGCAAACCGCTAGCACTTGGCGGCTCATTAGGAAGAACCGATGCAACCGGGCGCGGTGGATATTTGGTGATTAAACATTTAGAACGAGATCTAAAAATTGAACCAGAAAATACTCGTGTCGTTATTCAAGGTTTTGGAAATGTGGGCTTCCATTGTGCCTGTTTGCTTCATGCAGATGGTTATAAAATATGCGGCCTCTCCGACTCGAAAATGGCCATTTACGATCCTGCTGGAATGGACCCTCATGCAGTACATGAACATAAATCAAAAACAGGATCGCTCTCTGGCGCGCCCACTAATGGCCAGGCAAAAGAGATATCAAATGCTGAATTATTAGAATCTGATTGTGATCTGCTCATTCCTGCCGCATTGGAAAATCAAATCACTCATATAAATGCGGCTAACATCCAGGCACGTGTCATTTGCGAATTAGCAAATGGACCTATCACTCCTGCTGGTGACAGAATTTTAAACAAATCGGGAAAAATAGTAATCCCTGATATACTCGCAAACGCAGGCGGAGTTATTGTATCTTACTTCGAGTGGGTGCAAAATAAGGCTGGCTACTATTGGACGCTGGACGATATTCACTCACGTTTGAAAGAGCGTATTGAGCCGGAAACAAGAACCGTGTGGAATATTAGCTTAGAAAAAAATATAGATATGCGTACTGCTGCGTATATCCATTCATTAGAAAGAATATGTACTGCTGTGACTGCGCATGGAACAAAAACTTTCTTTTCAACCTGACAAGCTGGGATACAATAGTTTTCCGGCGCTAGAAATAGATAAACTCAAATGATTAAAAAAATTACCTTAACCTTCGCCGGAATCTTCCTATTAGTTATAGTATTAGGCCTAACGCTACCTTCAAATTATGAAATCAGTCGTTCAGTCACTATCGACAGTCCTGCTGATAATGTACACGCCTATTTGAATAATCTTGAACAGTGGCCCAAGTGGGCACCTTGGCACAATACTGAAAACGAAGTAATAATCAAGCGTGGTAGAATTTCGAAAGGTGTTGGCGCTTCTCAAACATGGTCTGGAGAGGGCGGAACAGGTTCACTCGAAATCACCCAATCATCTCCACAATCGGGAATCGAATACCTACTCCGTTTTGGGGTAGATGAACAAGACACAATGGGCAACTTTAAGTATCAACCAAACGACAAGCAAACAATCGTTACCTGGACAATGGCTGGTGAAATGTCTATGCCAGTCATTGGTCCCTATGCCGTATTAATAATGGATACAATGGCAGGACCAACATTATCAATGGGACTAGATAAGCTGAAAGCTGTTGTAGAAGGGAAGGTTGAAACAAAAGTGGCAGCTGAATAAGCTGCTATTTTGATCTTTAAGAGACTAAGCGCTGCCCTAGCTAGGCCCCCTTAATCAGTCCCATAAAACTCGCTAACATCATGGTTAAAAATAATCCGGCGATGAAAAAAAGCCCAACTGCTAGTGATTCATAGCCAGCTTTTTTGGCTTTATATCCAGCAAATCCAAGTGCAGAAATTATCAGCAAACTTATGACGACTACTCTAGCCATGTTGATCCTTTAAATAAAAAGCGTCTAGCCCAAATAATACACTATTCATATTAAACGGCTAACACAGCTTCCGACAAGTATTTTACAAATTGAATGAGAAATTTTTAGATGCGCCTTCAATATACTAAAGCAATATATCGCTAGGGCAAGAATGAAAACTCGTGAATTGAAAGCCAGACTCGCAGTATTTCTGAATGCGCAGCCTGGCTCAATAACAGAATCGATCGTACCTATAAGGACTGACTTACCACTACAAAAGATTCGTCGACAGGTTCATAGTTGTTTTAGCTTACCTTAAAAAACCGCATAAGATCAGCCAGCGATCTCGACTCTTCGTCCATTGATTCACTTGCCGCTGCAGCTTCTTCAACCAATGCAGCGTTTTGTTGTGTCGCCTCATCCATTTGCGTGATCGCTTTATTCACTTCTTGAATACCCGTTGCTTGTTCATTTGACGCTGAGGCAATACTTGAGATAATTGTATTTACTGTTTTAATAGACCCAACAATCTCTGTAAGTGTTTCACCCGAGTCATTAACCAGTTGTGAACCCTCCTCAACTTTCTGCACACTATCTTTAATAAGCGTTTTTATTTCTTTTGCTGCAGATGCACTACGTTGAGCGAGATTACGTACTTCACTTGCTACCACTGCAAATCCTCGCCCTTGCTCACCTGCACGAGCCGCTTCTACGGCCGCATTCAAAGCAAGTAAGTTAGTTTGAAAGGCAATTTCGTCAATAACACCAATAATATCTGCAATTTTTTTACTTGAAGAGTTAATACCGTCCATTGCGCTGATAGCGTTATTAACAACCTCGCCACCTTTTTCCGCGGATTCACTTGCAGTTGCCGACAATTGATTAGCTTGTTGGGCGTTATCTGCATTTTTCTTCACTGTGCTCGTTAGCTCATCTATTGACGCTGCTGTTTGCTCTATCGATGCTGCTTGCTCCTCGGTACGACTACTCAGATTCTCGTTACCCTTGGCGATTTCACTTGCTGCATTCTGTATAGATGTCGAACCTGTGACGATTTGATTAACCATATTAAGAAGGTTTGAAATACAAGTATTAACTGCATCACGCAGCACAGCAAACTCTCCTTGGAATTCACCTTGCATCTGTTCGGTTAAATTTCCGTCGGCCAAATTCTGCATAATACGTGAACTCTCGCGCAGCGGCACGGCTACCGCGTCGAGCATGTTGTTAATACCATCAGTGAGGCTCCGTACAAATCCCTCATAGCGCTGCGAATCGATATGTTGACTTAAATCACCCTGGATCGCAGCATCAATAAGCTGCTGAATTTGCAGAAGCGCATCTTTTTGTGCCGTAATATCAACAGCATATTTAACCACTTTAAACGGCTTACCATTAAGATCCAGAATGGGATTATAAGAGGCTTGTATCCAAATCTCTTTTCCGTTGTTACCAATGCGTTTGTATTCACCAGCGTCGTATTCTCCACGGTTTAACTTTTCCCAAAATTGTTTATATTCCGCACTGCTAGCGTACTCCGGTTCGGCAAACATACTGTGGTGCTTACCTTGCACCTCTTCCAGGGTGTAACCCACGGTACTGAGAAAATTGTCGTTGGCAGTAATAATGGAACCATCCATGTTGAACTCAATTACCGCCTGAGAAAATTGTCGTTGGCAGTAATAATGGAACCATCCATGTTGAACTCAATTACCGCCTGAGATTTTCCAATGGCGCTAATTTGACCCTGGAAGTCTGCATTCTGAAGTTTCTCAGCGGTAACGTCGGTCGCATATTTAACCACTTTAAACGGCTTGCCGTTAAGATCCTGGATGGGATTATAAGACGCTTGAATCCAAATCTCTTTGCCGTTCTTACCGATGCGTTTATATTCAGCTGTCTCAAATTGCCCCTGATTGAGCTTTGCCCAAAATTGCTTATATTCAGCACTGTTAGCATACTCAGGTTCAGCAAACATACTGTGGTGTTTACCTTGCACCTCTTCCAGGGTGTAACCCATGGTACTGAGAAAATTGTCGTTGGCGGTAAGAATGGAACCATCCATGTTGAACTCAATTACCGCCTGTGACCGACCTATAGCTTCGATTTGACCCTGATAATCTACGTTTTGCGCATCCACCACACGTTGCTCTGTGACATCGTACCATTCAAGTGTGTTACCAATATATTCCCCATTTACATCAATCTGTGAAGTCACATTAATATTGAAAGTGAGAGGACCCACCTGAATATCAGTTGAGTAGGGCAGATTAGCAGGATCGGACAATAGCTTACGCTGATGTGCTGGGTCTTTGTGAAAAACGTCAATATTTACGCCGATTATCTTAGTCGCCACGAACTCAGGACACAATGTACGCAATGCTTCTTCGTGTTTTTGCAATAATTCTTCAGTCGCTTTGTTGACATAAGTAACCGTGAGGTCTCGGTTTATCATCATAATTGCGGTCATTGTTCCGGCAACTGCAGAGCGAAGCCGAGATAGCTCATTAAATTGTTCAGCATTAAGGCTCGGGTCTTGTAGTGTATTCGACACTTTTATCTTCCTCAGAGTTTATGGACATCCAATCCTAGTGAAATCGATTTTTCAGTGCTCATCGCAGGGCATTTGCATCGATGGCTCTATCGGAATTAGCGGATGTCTGTGACATTTTCTTAAGCAATCACAATGCTGAAGATTATCGTTAAACGTAGCTCAAAGAATTCAGCAGCTTACAGATATGATAATGCGGACTTGCTTGTAAAACTAATGCGGAAAATGTGGAGGAAAGGAATATTTTTGTAAAAAATATGAGCTGGGAAAATCAACTGAGTGTATCAATAGGCTAAGCTCATATATACGCGGAAATCAGTATGTACATCCTAACTTGAATTTTCCCAAGCTCAATAATATGCAATTACGATAAAAGAGTTACTGACTTAGCCACAAGCTGAATCGACCAATACGGTCAATTCAGCTTATTTCATTCTATGAATTAATCAATTTTATATCGTTAGCGGATTATGCACCGTACTGACAACCAAAAGGGAGAACTTCAGTTCTTCCTATTAACTTCAAAAGCTGGTTGGACACGAAGGTGTGAGTCCGAGCAGCAGGAAATTCAGTTTTAATTTTTCTCTTCTTCGGTACTTTTCTCCACCAGGTCATTCATGTTTTTTAACATCCCTTCAGCTTTAAAGCTCGGAAGTTGATAAACCCAAAGCGCAAAAGCATTATTTAGCCCTTGAGCCTCAGCTTCAGCCGTACTTTCTTTATTAGTCGATTTCGCATCAAACCAGATGTAGTCTTTATCATCTTTTTTTGCGAGTTTTACGCTTATCAACAAATCATCGAAAGTTTTGAAATCGACTTTGCTTATCGTTTTTTCATCGACATCAAATTTTCCACGCACTACCACATCGTCAAACGTCAAATTCTTCAAACTGTTTGCGATATTATTCAACGCAGCTGTTGATTTAACAACGGTAGCTTTAGGTTGATCTTCAATAGTGTAGTTCGTGTCAGTACTTTCATTTTTTGAAATACTTAAACTTGTGTTATCGGCATGCTTAATAACAACAGATTGAATACGTGAATTATCGATGTTAATCACAGCTTTATTTAACCAATCCACCAAAGTACTAGGAACACGAATAGAACCACTCACTAACCAGCTGGTTTCATCATTTTCCTTGCGGACATAAACTGCAGATTTTCCACCTGGGCCACTCGCTTGTTTCTCTTTTCCAATGATGATGGAATAGAGGAGATTATCCGCTTTATCTAAAAGCCTGATCTGTTTCGATGGCTCATCCCCTGGCTCGCCAACACCCTGCACACCAATACGACCATAACTTTCTGGTCGAGATGTTTTGGATTCTATTGTTTCCATATCTGCAAGCGATACGAGCAACGTTTTAACTTTGGAAAAATCAGCTGGATAACCTGATTTTTCTTCCACCACCCAGTCAGATTCTTTTTTAAGCAAAGTCACCGTTAATGCGTCGTCTTGAACAACAACACGACTCACATCGTTTATCTTTCCAGATAATCCAGATAAATATTCTTGACCAAACTCCTGATCAACAACTTCTTTCTTTTGCTCGTTAAATAGATAAACAGCACCACCACCAATCAAAATCGTCAGTAGCAATATGAGGATTAATTTATTCGCTTTCATTTTACTTCCTTACGCAGCTGTTCTTTTTAAACGTTTTGCCCGCACTGTCACTATTGCAATAGCAAACAGAATAATCACCAGTGGCATTAAGCCGATATTGACTACTTTTAGTGTTGTGCCTAGGCTTTCAACACTCTTGATCAACTCGTGCTGAACGTTCCGCAACTCTTTACGGGTTTGTACCTTCTCCTCACGAAATTTAGCAATTTCCCGGCGTTGCTCGGCAGTTAGAATCGTGCTGCTATTTCCATCTTGTTTGCGCTGTAGTTCTGCAATTTTTCGCTCTGTATCGCGAAGCTTATCTTGCAGTTCTTTTTCTTTATCTTGAAAACGTTTTTCAGCATCACGTTTTAACTCCTGAACTTTCTCAAACGGTCGCGCCGATTTACTACGGCTACGCAAACTGATCAGATCATTGCTACCACTAAGATTCTCTATAGAGTTCAAGATAAAGACATCATTATTGGATAAAGGCATTGCAATGCGATTGCCAAAAAAGTTTTGCACTTGTACCCAGAACTTATCCTGAAGCATATCCGTATCAGCAATTAAGATAATATTAGCCGCTTGCTCAGCCTCTTTGAGGCCATCTTTAGTCGTATCCCCATCCTTCAAACCATCAGGAAATGCGGACTTGAGATTACCACTTACTCGCGCTGCAAGGACCAATTTCTCACCGCCCGCTTTATAATTGCGCAGCAAATTCATTGGATTTGCACCAAATTGAAATTGTGAACTCGCAATCTCCATGGCTTCAACACTGGTCTCTATCAATGGCGTTACTTCCACATCAAATCCATCCAGCTTTTTAATATGACCCGCGGTAGCAAAGTTCATTTTCTCCAGATCTCGGGTGATAAAATCGTTAGCATTGAAGTTATCTTTCTCCATTGCTAACCATGCCACATAATCAACCGGCTGAGCACGACGTCCCATTTGTGCCTGCACACGTTGTGCGTGTAAACGATCGCCTGCAATTTTTCCATCAACCACTTCAACACCCCAAGCACTGAGCAATTTGCTCAAGTCAGAGTTACGAGGCGCTTGCATGGCAGCCATCGGATTTTGTGGATCTTGCGCCGGTTCATCAGCTTCTGAAAATGGATCAACAAACGCGATCAAACGACCACCACGCATCACAAACTGATCAATCGCGAAGAGTGTTTTCTCTGATAGACCTTTTGGATGAGCCAGCATTAACACATCAACATCACTAGGAATATCTTCAATCGTAGCTTCCAAATTCTTCAATTCAAACGACTGGCGAAGCTGATTCAATATATACCAATCTTCCGGCCCACCTTGACGTTGCATAAAAGGATTTGCCGCAGCAACTTCCATGGGCAATCCACTAATCAACCCAATGATTCTTTGTTTAGGATTTGCGAGTTTGTAAACCAAGCGTGTGATGTCATATTCCAATGATTCTTCCTTATCCGGCTGGATAAAAGCAATCACTTCTTCATCATCTGTTGAGTTAGTGCCAACCAACCCAAAATACGCCTGATTACCTGAGTTATCAATCGGTACACCTTGCAAACCATATTGCACAGCCTGATCTTCTATTTCAGAAAATGGCTCGGGATCGGCAACAATCAATTTAAGATTGCCATTAGAGAGTGAGACATATTCATCTAATAGATCTCGAACACGCTGGCCGTAGTTTTTAATACCCGGTACGTTATTAAAAAATTTCTCAGAAAAGAAAAAACGCAAGGTTACAGATTCTTCTAAATTACCCAAAATATTCTCTGTACCACTTGATAGCGTATAGAGTTGATTATCTGTCATATCTATACGGCTTGATTTGAACACCAAACTCGCTGCCATATTGATGACTATCAATAACGCTGCGGCTGTCACCAATCCTGTTGTCGATAATAATTTTCTATTCATGTTAGTCAGCCTTTTTCATCTCAACTAAAATCACATTGGCTAATAACCAACAACCAATAAATGAGACAAAGTAAATAATATCTCGTAGATCGATTACGCCTTTGACAATGGTGTTAAAGTGTGTGAGAAAGCTCATTGAGCTAATCGCATCTATCAAAATCTGCGGTGCCCAACCTTCGAAAAAATCGAGCACGAGTGGAAAGCCACTCAAAATAAACAAGAAGCTAATAACCACTGAAATAACGAATGCAATAACTTGATTACGTGTAATCGCAGAAATACACGAGCCAATGGCTAAATAAGCGCCGGCCATCAAAAATGCAGCGAGATAGCCAGAAAAAATCACGGGATTATCAGGCGAACCCAAATAATTTACCGTTATCCATAACGGAAATGTCAGTAGCAACGCTAATCCGACAAATAACCAGGATGCAATAAATTTCCCTAATACCGCTTGAGTTACTGAGATAGGAAGAGTCATCAATAATTCAATCGAACCGGATTTACGCTCTTCTGCCCACAAGCGCATGGATAATGCGGGGATTAAAAATAGATATAGCCAAGGAAGATATGCGAAGAACGGTTGCAAATCTGCTTGGCCACGCTCAAATAATCCACCCAGGTAAAAAGTAAACACGCCGGTTAACATTAAAAATATGACAATAAACACGTACGCAACAGGCGTCGCAAAATAGCCATTAATCTCTCGTTTATAGATTGCCAGTATATTGCTCATTGTTGCTTATCCTTCGGCCTCTTGTTCTGTTGTCAGCTGACGAAATACATCATCGAGATGCCCTTTTTCTACAGCTATCTCATCAATTACCCACTGTTCTTTCTGGGCGAGGCGGCTAACTTCTTTAAGCAAATCCTTTTCTCCACCATATATACGATAGGTTGTACGCTCGTCTTTGCTATTAACGTGTTCCACTTTTTTCACCCCTGGTAGTCTTTTTAAAAGATTTTCTGCATTAAGTGAAGGGTAGCCGTCAAGTCGCAGTCGGACTGAATTATGATATTCCGATAAAGACTCCAACTCTTCTGGTGTACCATCAAATTTGACTTTCCCTTGTGCGATGATAATCGCGCGATCGCAAATAGCATCAACTTCTTCAAGAATATGAGTGGAAATAATAATAGCTTTATTTTTCGCCATCTCTTTGATCAACAAACGCACCTCATGTTTTTGATTAGGATCAAGGCCATCGGTTGGTTCATCCATTACCAAAACCGGGGGATCATGCAGAATCGATTGCGCCAGGCCGACGCGACGTTTAAAACCTTTGGATAAGGTTTCGATGGTTTTATGTACCACACCTTCCAGATTAGCTTTTTGAATGGCATTTTCGATGCGTTTTGTTTTCTCCGCACCGCTAAAACCACGAATCTCTGCAACAAACTTTAGAAAGTTCACCACAGTCATGTCGCCATATGCTGGCGCACCTTCGGGCAGATAACCGATGCTTTTCTTTACTGCAATGGGCGATTTAATAACATCAGATCCACAAACTTTTACGGTTCCACTGTTCGGGGCCAAAAAGCCGGTGATCATTTTCATGGTGGTTGATTTTCCCGCGCCATTCGGCCCAAGGAATCCCAACACTTCACCCTTGTTAACGGTAAATGAGATATCACTCACTGCGTTAAAAGCGCCAAATTGCTTGCTTAAATTTTGAACCTCAATCATATTAAATTCACTTATTTTTTCATTAGTTACTGATTAAACACTCTCCGACAAAAAATGGACCAGAGAATTCCAAAATAATTCTCCCGAGATGAATACATCACCCACCAGGATTTCTATCTACAAGTCACCATAAATGTTGATACATAGGGACATTTATTTAATTTTCAAGTTTAAACCTAGAAAGATTAGTAGAGTGCAAGTTTAACGCGTAAACAAGCTTTAGGTTTCGATGATGTTATAAAAATCTTAGCTTACTCACAAAGACATAAACGAGGTACGGGGGCAGGACGCAGTGGTTTTAAGCTAAATATGCACTTTTAACAGGTCAAGTTTATAATTCCAGAGTGGTACCAGCATTGCCATATATAAAACCAAGAAGAATTAGTAAAATCAATTTTTAAATAATAAACACTTTGAGTTGAAATTAAAAAAAGTAAATATCCCCACACAACTGAACTTTATTATTTTCACTGGCCACTCCTGCATTTATTGAATATGTCCTGAAATATCTCTTAGAATGTCGACTAGACTAAATTAATAATCTTACACTCTATCATCATATCAAGAGTTTTTTTGAACATCGTTAGCCAGTCGAGTCTGGTCCCATGAATTGTAGATCTCATGACCCAGTTTTAGAGTAAATTTCCTTACCTTGTAACCCGCCTGTATGGAGAGCAACGATTGTTGAGTTTTTGATAAAAAAATCTTTCTTAATTAAATCAAAAAGGCCAAAAAACATCTTTCCTGTATAAGTAGGTTCAATAAAAATATTGTGACTATTCTCAAAATCTCTGCAAAAATTGCTTAATTGTTGATCCTTTTTAGCATAACCACCAAAATGATAGTTGAGATTAATTTGCCAATTTGGTGGTGAGGTATTTCCCAACAAACTCGTAACATCCTCATTTAAAAAATCAGCACCTTTTAATACCGCAAACCCTAGCATTTTTTGTTTTTCCGCTGAAGAGATGAGACCAGCCAGTGTTCCTCCACTTCCGCATGCGGTGCAAATATAATCAAACTTTCCTTCCAATTGTTCGTTCAATTCATTAATAATTTCTGCACAACCGGGTAAAGCCATCTGATTACTTCCACCTTCTGGCACCAGATAAAAGTCCCCATATTTTTCTTTGAGTCTGCTAATAACTTCGGGTGTATTTTTTAGTCGATATGTTTTTCGATTTAAATAATCGAGAAGCATCCCCTGTTCTTTGGCAAACGAAAGTGTTGGATTGAGTGGTTCATAGGATTCACCGCGAATGATACCGACGGTATCAAATCCAAACAGTTTCCCGGCAGCAGCGGTTGCATGGATGTGATTGGAATAAGCGCCACCAAATGTTAATATCTTTTTTTTCTGAAGTTTTTCTGCTTCGAGAAGATTGTATTTTAGCTTGCGCCACTTGTTGCCTGAGAGGAGAGGGTGAATCAAATCATCCCGCTTTACATAAAGTTTAATCTGCTTTTTTTCTAACAAAGGCGAAGAAAGCTGCTGAACAGGGGAGGGAAGGTTTAATTGAACTAAGTCAAATAGCTTGCTGGACAAATTATTTCTTATTAACTCTTTTTAAACACGAGCGACACTGAATTAATACAATATCTCAGCCCCGTAGGCTGTGGTCCATCTGTAAACACATGGCCTAAGTGGGCATCACACTGCTTACACAATACTTCCGTTCTTCGCATGCCATGGCTTTCATCAAACTCAGTTTTGACGTTTTCATTATCCGCCACATCCCAGAAACTTGGCCAACCGCTACCGGAGTCATATTTTTCTGCCGATGAAAAAAGTAAAGCATTACAACACTTACAATGATAACTCCCATCATCTTTACAATCATATAATTCTCCGCTAAAAGGAGCCTCAGTACCTTTCTCACGGGCAACATAAAATTCCTCTTCGGTCAGCTTTTCTCGCCAATTTTTTTCATTCATAGTGTTAGTACTCTACCGCAAAATAAGCTAACCACGACTCTTGTTGATCAATTTCTGTCACAGCTCGGTAATTACCAGTACCTTCGAGATATTCATCATCCGGATCATCGCCCTCAACAAACTCTTCCCAGTAAATATGGACTTTTGAAAATCCTGCTTCTAATAATAGTTCCTTAATTTCAGGAATCGACCACAATCGCCATGCATAAGTAAATGCTTTTTCCAACCGCGAACCATCTTCAAAATTAAAGTGAATGTAACACTGCATGTGATTATCGATAGGATTAAAAGTAGCTTGCTCCCAAACATAGGTTGCTTGCTGGCCATCTATTTCTATCTCTTTCTCTTCTTCGGTAACATCAATAGTCCCTGTTCCGCCAAGCAGATCAAGAAAAAGCAGGCCGTCTTCTTTTAAACCATTGCGTGCATTTACGAAATATTCGCGGAGTAAATCACGTGTTTCAAAGATACAA
The DNA here is from genome assembly GCA_945787715.1 of uncultured Ectothiorhodospiraceae bacterium. Classification (GTDB taxonomy): domain Bacteria; phylum Pseudomonadota; class Gammaproteobacteria; order S012-40; family S012-40; genus CALZJE01. The sequence continues at coordinate 67,369 of CALZJE010000015.1, forward strand.
TAACTAAAATTCATTGCACAAAGAATGTCCGCCTTTTCAGAGACCACAGTTAAGACGTTATCATTCAACAACGTAATTCGTTTTTCAACCGATGCACCCGCAGGTTTTATGTTATTTTCTAAACCCCATCTGAGTGTATCCGAGCAAAGATCAACCCCAATTGCACGACGCTTTGTATTGGATATACACCAATCCGCAGCTAACATTGCCGTCCCACAAAAATCTTCTCGCAATAAAGTTGGTTTTTTACGTTTACCTCGAATCTCCCGGTAACGATCCTCGTAAAACTCAATTTCAAAATCAGTTGCCTGAACTGACTTTTGATAAAGTACATGCCGATCTGCCAATTCTGCTAATGTTGGTTCGTTTTTCTTTTTACGCTTAGCCATTAACGTGAAAGTCTCTTATCTATCCTTTTCGTGCCGCAAGTATAACCTTAAAAGATCAGTTGTGAGGAGAATTAAAAAGCAAGCAATGGATTGAATCTGCTAGACTTCGCAGGCATTAACTGATTCCTGTAAAAATTATGATTTTAGTTGCAAGTGTAAAAAGTGAACTCGAAGCCATTTTAGCCAATTACCGTATTAAACTAAATTGGATAACTGACAATCAACCCATACCAGGGAGCTATTGGGGCGAACCAGAAGCTGGGATAATCCACAACCAACTCTACATCCGCAAAGACACACCATTACACTCGGCACTTCATGAGTCCTGTCACTATATTTGTATGGACGATGAACGTAGAGCTGCATTGCACACCAACACCGGTGGTGATTATGATGAAGAAAACGCTGTTTGCTTTTTACAAATTATTCTTTCTCAGCAAATGACTACTATTGATGGTTTTTCGCTCTGCGATGACATGGATGAATGGGGTTATACATTTCGATTAGGATCGGCAAAACGATGGTTTGAAGAAGATGCCAGCGATGCGCTTGCTTGGCTGAATAAATATGAAATTCTGGATAAACAACTGTCACCGACCTGGAAGATTAGACATTAATGGATTTTTATATCACTTCATTGATTAAAATGCTGATGCTGCCACCAGGTTGTTTTGTCTTTTTCTTTATTCTCGGGCTTGTTTTACTTAAACGAAATGAAAAAATCGCAAAGTTCATTCTATGGAGTAATACAGCTGTATTTACTCTACTAACATTACCAATCGTTGTATCCACACTGATGAGTGGATTGGAACCTTACCCTGCACTCAATTTGGAAAATTTTCCAGATTCGAGTGCTCAAGCTATTGTTGTTCTTGGTAGTGGCAGAAAATCTAATGTTGCAGAGTACGGTGGTGCTGACACTGTTCATCCTCGCACCTTCAATCGTTTGCGATATGGTTCAGTACTCCACACAAAAATCGGACTTCCCATTCTGGTGACAGGAGGGCGTTACTGGGAAGATGATGAACCTGAAGGCATTCTCATGGCGAGAAGTTTAAAAGAAGATTTCAAACTGGAAACACGATGGATTGAAGGAAAAAGCAGAAATACCGCCGAAAATGCCATGTTTTCATGGGAAATATTAGAAAAAGAAGAGATTAAAACGATATATCTCGTCACACATGCCTGGCATATGCCTAGAGCAAAACAAATCTTTGAGCGGCAAGGATTTAATGTTATCCCAGGCCCAACTCGCTTCGAAGGTTTAAAAGGTGGAAAAATCAGGATTAGTGATTTCATTCCAAGCAGTGACGCATTGCGAGTCAGTTATTATGCTATTCACGAAGCAATTGGTTTAATTTGGTATAACATTAGGTATTAACACTAACCTAGATCCTGAGGTCGATTGTGCGGTTGAATACAGGTTCTGAGTTTTATTCATTGGATGCTTTTTTCACATTCTCTTGTTTTCTACGTTGTTGTAATTGAAGAGCACGCTTTATGTTCTGAATAACATTTTTCACATTAAATGGTTTAACTATATATCCCGCTGCGCCACGCTCCATGGCAGTTTTAACATCTTCGGCTGATGCAGAACCGCTAATCATGACAACTTCTGTCTCAGGATTTTCAGCATGTATATCGTTTAGCACATCAAAACCACTACTACCCGGCATATTTATATCTAAGAGTACAATCCCAGGTTTATGCTTTTTAAGCATCTCCATTGCTTTTATGCCATCGTGTGCTTCACCTACCACCTCAAATCCAGAATCACGTAGTAAAATTCGTAGGGCTTGTCTGATCATTGAGTCATCATCAACAATTAGAATACTGCTCTTAATTTGGTACATGAACTAACGCTCCGGCATTTTTATCAAGGTAATAACTCGGTTTATAAGCAGGAGTATCGGCACTACGAATAACTAATTTAACTGAAAAAATAAGTGTGATATAGCATACTCAATTTGTCTTAGTAGGCAGTGAAATGAGCAACCAAGAATAGATTAAATCCTAATAAAATTAATTAGCTATGTGCGCCATTAGCGATAGCCCGATCCAGGGTTTCAGCCAGATCAGCATTGATTTTTTCCGCGTCCCACTCATCAATACCCGGCCACCCTTGAGCATTTTTTGCCACCAAGTTGGCAATAACATCAATATGTTCTGGTGAATCATTTAAGCAGGGAATATATCGATATTGACCGCCCCCTGATTCCTGAAATACGGCTTTATTTTCCACAGCCATCTCTTCTAAGGTTTCCAAACAATCTGCTGAAAAACCAGGGCAAACAACATCGACGCTTTTCAACTTCTGATCGCCAAGCTGTTTGAGCGTTTCATTAGCATACGGTCGTAACCACTCTTCCTTACCAAATAAAGATTGGAAAGCAATTATCCATTCATCATCAGCCAGCCCAAGTTTTTCACTAATTAATCGCGCTGTTTTTTTACACTGACAATAATAGGGGTCCCCTGCATTCAATGTGCGTTTTGGCATTCCATGAAATGAATAAAAAAGTTTCTCCGGCTTTCCCTGTTCATCCCAATACTTTTGAATACTATTTGCTACGGCAGAAAGATAACCTTCATCATCATGATAGTGAGAGATAAACCGCAGTTGTGGAATGTATCGCCACTCTTTCATTGTTTTAGATACGGCATCTAGTGTAGAAGCTGCCGTGGCAGCAGAATATTGAGGATACAAGGGTAGGACAACAATCCTTTGAGCATTTGCTTCTTTTAATTCTGATAATGCAGATTTTATGGATGGGTTACCATACCGCATCCCTAGTGCAACTTTTACGGGTCCTTTAAATCTAGATTCCAAGGTCTTTTGCAGTGCTTCCGCTTGCCGTTTGGAATAAACCAGTAATGGCGATCCCTCTGGCATCCACACAGATTTGTATGCTTCAGCAGACTTTTTGGGACGCGTATTTAACACAATGCCATTAAGAATAAGCCACCAAATGGGCCGGGGAATTTCGACAACACGAGGATCCCATAGAAATTCACCAAGATATTTTTTTAATGCGGTCGGTGTTGGTTCATCCGGTGTGCCTAGGTTTGTTATCAACACACCCGTAATTGGTAAAGAATTGTGAGAATAATCTGCGGACTTATTAATCATATCAAATAGAATCTTGTCGATCTTTCAAGCGAATAAGAATAAGTGGAGGATTATATATTGTTGTGAAGACTATTTATACTAAGCCGTTTAAAAATAGAAAGATACCCAACAGATTAGGGAATATTGAACAATTACACGCCAAAACTCAACGACTATGGACTGAAAGTCCATAGGTTGGCTCAAGTACGACTAAAGTCGTAAAGTAATAACAGCAATGGATCCCTACGCGATGCTTTTTAAATCATAAATACTAAAGTCTTGCACTAAAGTGCATAGTTTTGACTAACGGTCTGAGACAATAAATTGAATTATGTTGCAATGAGGTTGCTTAATCAGCAAGTTTATTAGATCTGAAACTCATTGAGCAGTTGCAGCTCGCAAATGAAGCCTAGCATTCTCATTCAGCAATGACATTCTATCTGCTCCGTTGATTATCCCAGCGTCTCCGATTACTGCATTTGCCCACGGATAAGCATCATTCTGGCAAAAATCATCGCCCAGTAGAAAACACATACATATCAAATCAAATAGATCACTATCTGATTCAATTTTTAATTGATTGGCGAGCTTTAATTGCAATTCTATACGATCGAAGAGGTGTTCATCATCGAGTGAGGACGTCTGTTTAGGAAAGTAACCCCGTGCAAATGCGGAGAGAGTTTGAAGAAGTTGATACTGCTGCTCACTGCTATCAACCTGAGAGCTGTTATTGATTCGCATATATTAAACAGTCCTGTATATTTTTCATCCTGCTTAATTCCTATTTTTTGCTACAATCTTTAAACTTAGCGAGCAATAAATTAGAAAACTGAACACGAAAAGTTAGAACTATTACTCAAAATCTATTCAACCGATTTTTTTTGCTGCTAAAGGAACGTAAACCCAAACTCTTTCTTCGACTTCACATAGAGAACACCGAGAGAACTCTCACTGAAACAACCGTAATAAACTAGTGAAACAGATGTCTATCAGAAAAATATAGAGCATAATCGCACCAATGTGAAGTTTTCGTGTGACAGAATTAATCAGAGACGTAATAGCACACAACTAGATTTGAGCTGTCACCATTTTAACCGCATAAACCAGCCCTATTAATATAGGTTGATGAGCGATATAGATGACAAGGCTGTGTTTACCTAACGGATGCAGAAACCGAAGATATTTAAACACGGGGGAATGAAGCTTGTGTAAACCCAAATGAAATCCTGCAATTCCAAAAAAGACAATGGCAACCCATGGAATGAATGGAATGTAATCCTTGCTGCTATGATCCATTTTTGGCCAGAAATCGATTGTCCCCGCAGCAAATAAACCTAGCATTGTGATGCCAAACACCACAGCCAAAATCGGCCTATTAACAAACGGTAAAGCGGCTACTGAACACAAAGCAATACAATGCAATATGCCCATGTAAATCCAATGTTTTGGGAATATGATGTATGTCGCAATGCTAATTCCCACTGACAGTATGGCCAGAATTAGAAATCGCTTCCGAAAACTCCTCCACTTTATTCCATTACTATGAACAAAACAGAGTGAAAAACCAACACAGAGTAAAAAAAGAAAAACAATAAATCTCGGAAACCAATACCAAAACAGATCTTTTGAGAAATTGATATTAACATAATCGAACATATCGAGATCATAAGCAAAATGAAAAATGATCATAAGAAGCACAGCAAAACCTCTTAATAAATCAATCAATTCATAACGTGGACGTGTTTCAATCATCTTTTGGTCAACTCAAATTAACTATCTGCTGCAATTGAAGCAGCGACTCAGTTTAGCAAAAAAGTTAACTCATTGGGTTATTCAGTCCTAAGAGACTGTCCGAGAACATATCGTCGAATTTAAAGTTTCTGTGACCTAACAGATAATTTTAATTGCTGCCTAAATATACTCCATTAAAAACGCTATTGCTTAGTCGATACCCAACTCTTGAAAGAACTACATTATTTCTGGAGAAAGAATAGATATGATTAGGTTAAAGCTTTTAATAATGGTGATCGCTGTCACTTTTTCCATCACAGCATGTCAGCAGGAAGATTTAGATAAAGCACAAAGTCTCTTTGGCGAAATCGCAGGAGATGATATTTCCGCAGGTAATGACGTCGCGCCCGTTGATGAAAAAAAGTTTGAAGAACAATCAGCTCCGGTTAACGTCACGGAGAATGATGCACACGACAACGCTCATCAAAGCTTAAAAACCGGACTGATACCAGCTGTTAGGAAAATGCTGGATCATCTTGACGCTGTGGATGGTTTCCTGGAGGATGAATCTTCAAGCGAGGCAGCAGTTACAAATTCAAATCCCACAATGAAAGCACAAGGAGAGGCCATTCATTCATTATCAAAAGCACTTGCTAAAATTTCCAAACGGTCCTCTCATGACAATAACTCAGAAGACACACCAATTGACGTAGAATTATCAGAATTCGTTGACGATTTTTTCTTGGACTTATTAACATTCCATCGCAAGGATGGAAACATAATCATCTACAAAGTTAGCACTAAAGTTTGTGAAGATGAAACAGATTACAGTATCGATCCTGGTTGTGAAAAATTGGTTAATAAAATCAGAGTTATCCAAAAACTGAACTCATCAAATTCTGGACTCATTGCATTAAAGTATGAAGACTTCAAACCAATCGCTGTTGGGTATAGCCCAGATGAATGGTTCATCCAAACCAATCTAGCGGAAGTCAAAGGTGTTGTTGATGCAATAACAAGTGCAGCATCAATCCCAAAAGATGAACAACTATCTCTACCTTCTACGTTTAAAGGCGTCATCCGTGTAACACTTAAAAATATCGATGCTGATAGCATGAGTGCGGCGCTTGGCATTTTGGAGCCAATCCGAGTTATCGAACCCGGCGAGGTAGATGTTAAAGTCGGAAAAGGAAGGCTTATTAAAATAAGTGTTGATGAAGCCGCTCAAACATTTAACGCAAAAATTTCGTCGGGTGCATTAGAAGCAATGTTTATCGAAACAGATGAAGATACCGATATCGAAACAAAAATGGCCTTCGCAATTTCTTCAATTACCGGCGAAATGGTGATAGATGGTACTGCAGATACGATTTCAATTAATGGACTACAGTTGGGCAGCGGTGGATTTGTTGCTAAAGCCAATGGACAAGAGATGATGCGAGTCACAGCCTCTGATGTAAATGCAATAGTCTCGCTTGGTGATAAAGAGCAAGAAACAAACGATATCATCCAAGTTACAACGGCACTAGATGTGAAACTTGTTTACAATCTTGTTGAAGGGGTTAACGACGATGAATTTGCAATAGGTTTTGTATCAAATTCCATTCATGTTACTGCACCGGCAGCAACAGAAGTCGAGATGTCAGAAATCGAAATAACCGAGGAAGGTACGAGTAACATCGACACCCATGAAGTTATCAAAGTTATTGCAGGCGGCCCTGTTAATTTGGTAGTCACCGGGGAAGATGCAGCAAACATTAACCTCGAACTCGACACTTGTTACGATATGGATGTGGATGGCCCACCTGAAGTGGTGACTTGTCCGTAGTCGTTTAGCTTCAGCTATCAACAAAAAAAGGCCGGCATTTATTGCTGGCCTTTTTGCTTAACTGTTTAAATTCTACATTAATCTTAATCGCTTATCTCAGCAAACAGGGCTTGTGCTTTTTCTCGCTCAGGAAAATCTTTTTTATCTTTCAATATCCAGCTCAATTCGTTGCGAGCTGTATCTTTTTTACCGTGTTGAACCAATGCTGTCGCCAGATGATATTTAATTGTTAACATATCTGGCCGGATGGATGCGGCTTTCTGCAGTAAAGTAACTGCACGTTCCGTTTTTCCTTGCTCTAACAAAATAACGCCCAGGGTGTCCATAATCCCAGCATGTTTTGGATTAAGTTGTTGTGCTTTTTCAGCATATACCAAGGCTTTTTTGGAATCGCTTTTCCGCAACAGCCACGCCAGGTTGTTGAGTGCCAGTGCATTATTGGGAGCCAGCTCGACTACCTTAGCAAACGTTTTTTTGGCATCATCATCTTGCCCAAGCTGCAGATATGAGTTAGCTAAAACAAATTGCGCTGCCACATCATCAGGATGACTAGCTATCCTGTTGGAAAGCGTATCGAGATGATTCTTTTTCTCACCAGCCAACCATTGAGCTTGTGCCAGTTTCAGCACCCAAGCTCCTTCATCAGGAAAGCGTTTTTGCAGATCATTGTAAATTGCCAAAGCCTCTTTAGGCTTGCTCTGCTTCAAAGCCAACTGAGCTTTGAGATCAAGAACGTGTTTATGTTTTGGTTCAATCTTGGCTAGCTCATCAACACGTTTAGCGGATTCTTCTAAACTTGATGCAGAGGCCACATAAAGCGCCATGACACGGCCAGCCAGCGAATGGTTAGATTGTAACTTCAAGCCACTAAACAACGCTTCTTTCAGCCCGGCTTGATCTTTATTAGCAGAGTAGGCAATTGCAAGTTTATATTGAGCTTCAGCTAAATTAGGGCGAATTTTAACTAACTTCTGAAAAGTTCT
>CALZJE010000016.1 GCA_945787715.1 uncultured Ectothiorhodospiraceae bacterium
AGCGTCTGTTTTTCTATTTTTTCTGACCTGAAGTTTCTGCTTGAAGTAATCTTTCTTTTTAACAATAATTACTGCTAAAAGAATTAAAAACACACATGCAGCGATTAGGATCTCTTTTTGATCTTGCAATAATGTTAGATTTTCCAGAGAAGTTCCGCTGTTTCTATTACCTATATCTTTCGTTGTTGAGGAAGTTATAATATTTTTGTCTTGAATTTTATCAGCCGTATCATTGAAGATGCTTTTAGTACTTAACAGAAGCTCTTCTTCTATCGTTTGGATTTTTTCTCTTAATAACTCGTTTTCTGATCCGAGTTCAGATGCAAATTGGCGAACACTTTCAAGTTCTAGTTTTCGACTTTCCATATCTTCCTGTGCGATTAATGCATTATTGGTATTAGCTTGTAATAGAGGAAGGTCTTTATTTTTTAAGGAATGATTGGTTAAAGCCTGCCATTCATTATGGAAATTTTTAGTGATTTCCTCGATACTCAGGATTCGTAAAGCGGAATTCTCGGTTCTTTTAGTGATGAGTGACAAAAGCGCATCAGCTATTCTTATACTGCTATTTTCTTTTAGTGCTTGAGCAATTACTGATTGTTTTTTTGTTTTTGAAATCGCTGCAGGAGTGAGTAATATATTGTATGTTTTGGTCAAGCTGCCTTTAGGCCACGTGACATGAATCAAGAGGGCAATGGAAAGTTCTTTAATGGGTTCTTGGGAGGCAACAAAAACTGCAGGACTCTCATCGTCGTTCTGATAAATGTGAAATTTAAACTTTTGTAATATTTCGGGGCGTTCCATTCCGCGTTTAGCAAACTGCTCTTGCGAGGCAATTTGAATTGTTGTGTTTTTAAGTTCTTCTTTGCGGTAAGAAGGAATAGTGATCTCTGCGCGGAATGGTTTCGCAAAACCAGAGTAGACTTTGATTTCCCCAAAACCAAGTGCTAATACCGATTGGTTTAATATAAGTAGGCTGAAAAATGAGCAGTATGTGATTATTTTTTTCATAACCTAAACTTTATCTCTTATCTTTATTTTCTGTTTCTATTTAGTTTTCCCAAGTGCAATGGTATTTAGCTATTTTTTCGAAAATTATTAGCGTACTAAAATACAATTAAAAATGTATGCCAATTGCTATACAAAATACGAACTTAATTCGCTTATTGATGAAATATCCGGGTTAACTATAATTTATTGAATGTGTCTATAGGGTTGAGCGTATTGTGATCAACTCTGGAAAAGCTCATATCTTGACACCATACCCCGGTATTTTTTGGATATCTATTTCGTCAATTTGTTCACTGGATAGGAACTTTTCGGCGTATTTCAGGTAGATTTTTTCGGAGACAAACAGGTCGAAAAGATCTCCATCAATATGAAAATCTAATTTCATGTTTCCTAAGATAGTTATTGCTGTCGATAAATTCATCGCTTTTTTATAGGGGCGGTCATCAGCAGTAAGCGCCTCAAAAATATCTGCGATGCACATGAGTCTGGCTTGAATCGATAATTCTCTCCCGTTTATTCCATTAGGGTAGCCTTTGCCGTCCATACGCTCATGATGATTGCCCGCTATTTCAGGAACATTTTTTAGATGTTTTGGGAACGGTAAGGAGCTAAGCATGCTTTGGCTCATGACAATGTGATGATTGACGATCTTTCTCTCTTCGTCATTCAGTGTACCTTTGGCGATGCACAAATTGAGCAATTCATCGTCATTTAGCAATTTACATTTTTTACCCTTTGCATCTTGCCAGCTGTATTCAGCAATTCGTTTCAGATTCTCTCGCGCTTCCTCACCCATAAATTCACTACCTTTATTCGCCTGAGCAATAAAGGTAAAATCTTGATCGAGCTGATCTAAAAATGACTGATACGTTTGTTCAGCAGATTTAATAAATTCGGTGTCAGCTGACTCCAATTTGACTTTGAGTAGACGAATTTCTGCCTCTTTTTTTAATATTTCTATGCGCTCAGCAACTAGAGAAATTCGATCATTAATTGTCTCTAGCTTGGTTGCTTTATCAACAACATGAACAGGTGTCGTGATTTTTCCACAATCGTGTAGCAGGGCTGCTATATTGAGTTCGTATAAATCTTGTTCGTTGAATTTCACGTTTTTAAAAGCAGGTTGATCGCATTCGTTGATAGCGTTGGCTATTAGGGAAGCGATTTCCGGCACTCGGCGGCAATGACCGCCCGTGTAAGGCGATTTATCATCAATCGCACTGGCTATCACCTCAATAAATCGCTCTAAGAGTTCTTTCAGATTGCCAATGAGTTGATAGTTGGTAAGTGTGATCGCCGCCTGTGAAGCTAATGATTCTGCCATTTTTTGATCACGATATGAAAACGGCACAACTTCCGCCGTGCTTTTATTTTTGGCGTTAATTAATTGCAAGACACCGATAATTTCATCCTCATGATTACGCATAGGTATTGTAAGAAATGATTTTGATCGATAATTATTTTCTTTGTCGTAGATTTTTGTTCCTTGGAAATTAAATCCTTCAACTGAATATGCATCGGCAATATTGGTTGTTTGCCCTGTCACTGCGGTGTAAGCAGATACGTTTTGTAAGTTGGCTTCACCATCTTCTTTAATTAAAGGTATTGGCGGTAAATTAATAGCTTGCTTGCTTGTCCCGCCCATGGCCAGACCCATAGAATCTGTTTGTAAAATTTCAAAATGAAGCTGTTTATCTTTTACTAAATATAAAGTGCCTGCGTCTGCGGAAGTTATATCCTTAGCCCCTTCCAGGATTTTTTCGAGCAGTAACAGTGAATTTCGCTCTTTAGAAAGAGAGATACCAATTGAAGTGAGCTTTTCAATTTGTTTGATTATTTCTGCTGTCATTGACTTAGGGACCGCTGATGGACTGCTGGATTGTTTAACCTAAAAAAAGCAGTTGGTCGTGGAAATAGAACGTCTAACTGCTTTCCTGGGTTAAAGATATACGAGGTTATCGGGAGTGAGAGGGTGCAACTTAAGTGTTAGTGTTCAATGAATAAAAATGAATACTTAATGTAGTGCGTGGGGTTTACTTAACGTGAATGTGGGAATGTGTGCGTCAAATTCGTTCTGATCGTCGGCCAACATGGTGTAGCAACCACTCATGCTACCAACAGGGGTATCTAAAATTGTCCCACTGGTGTATTGAAAGCTTTCACCGGGTCTGAGATGGGGTTGTTCACCAATAACACCAAGTCCTCTCACCTCATGAACCTTACCGTGTGCATCAGTAATTATCCAGTGTCGACTGATGAGCTTTGCAGGCATGTTGCCATCATTATGAATAGTAATTGTGTAAGCGAATACAAACCGATCTTCTGATGGTTCAGATTGCTCTTGAATAAAGCTAGTTTCAACTTTAACGTTTATTTTATAAATTGCGTCAGGATTCATAATAGTTTTCCGCAAGCATAATGTGTGGCACCAATTAACCCACATGCCTGGTTCTTTATAATTTTAACCGGTATATTTTGAGTTAACGTTTGCATTCTTCCTTTATCATTAAAAGCGTTAATAAATCCATTGTCATTAACTGCGGAGAGATTTTTTGCTGCAATTCCGCCGGCGACATAGACTCCACCATGTGCTAAACAGGCTAATGCTAAATTGCCTGCTTGTGCACCATATATCTTCATAAATAGTGACATGGCTTGGCATGCCACTGAATTGCTTTGTTCTTCAGCAGTCATTGAAATTTCAGCAGCGATGTCTTGAGCGCGCAATATTTTTTGGATGTTAATGTCATTTCTTGTTCGATTTTTATCTACCAAGAATTCGAAAATATTGATTAAGCCTTGTCCTGATAATACACGTTCATAGGATACATGTGAATACTGTGTTTTTAATTGCTTCAGCAGTGCCATTTCGATTTCGCTGTTAGCAGCAAAATCAACATGACCTCCTTCAGTGCAAAGAACATCGTAGCGCTGTCCATTATAGACCATAATTGCTTGTCCCAAACCGGTGCCTGCTCCGATTACCGCTTTTACAGCATTCAGCGAATTTTGCCCTTCTTGGAGCGTGACAAAGTCTTCTGGTAGAAGGTGTTCAATGGCATAACCAATTGCTTCAAAATCATTAATGAGAGAAACCGTTTTTATCTCTAATTGTGATTCCAAGTTCGAAGAGTTGATAATCCAAGGTAGGTTAGTAATGTTAGCTTCAGAATAATTTTCGCTATGCTTTACCGGGCCGGCAACTGCGAAGCATGCACTATCAATTGTTACTTTATTTGTCAGAAATGCTTGTAGCACATCGGTAAAAGACGAGTGTTCTTGGCTTGAGAATATTTCAGTTCTTAGCGTCTTAATCATTCCATCGGATAAGTGAGAAAGTTGAAGTTGGGTTTTTGTTCCCCCAACATCAGCGGATAATATTGTGACCATTTTGTATTTTTTATTCTGTTTAGGCAGTGTTAAATGTAAAGCAGATTCATCAACAGATCAAATAAACATTGCAGCGGGACGGTCAACTAACCAACGCATTTTGTGTTGAGGATCTACTCGTTGAATTGGATAGTTTGGTTCTGGCTTATCCCATTCGATGAGAGATTTAACAATGTCTGATTTTGTAACATTATCACTAAGTAGTACGATATGTTTTGCACGGTTAATAATTGGGAGGGTAAGACTTATGCGCCAACTTTCTATCTTGTCAATATAGACTGATGCGCAATCACGGTCTTGTACTGAAAGTATATCAGTGTCAGGAAATAATGAGGCAGTGTGTCCATCGGTTCCTAAACCTAATAAAATCATATCGAAAACTGAATGGTTTTCTACTTTCGGTAGGCTGTTTGATAGTGTTTCGGCGTATTGTGTTGCTGCCTCTTCGGCAGATTCAAGTGCTGTATTTACCGGGTGAACGTTTTCCGTTGGGCAGGTGATGGAGTCTAGTATAGACGTCTTAGCCATTTTGTAGTTACTTTCATCACTATCATGAGTAACGAATCTTTCATCCCCAAAATAGAAATGGACATTTTGCCAGTTAACCCTTTTATTGTAGGGTTCTGTTGCCAATAATTGATATAATTTCTTTGGGGTTGAACCACCCGACAGTGCAATGTGAAATGAGCCATGGTCTGAAACAGCAGCTTCATAACATTCTATGAAATATTCCGCTGCTGCTTCATAAAGAGACTGGTTAGTATCAAAAATTTCAGGTTTAATCATTAAAGTATAATCCGTAGATGAAGAGATAACCTGGATATTTCTGAACTATCCAAGTTAAGCAACGCTTTCATTTGGTGGTGCATTTTTCAAAGATTGCATCTTATCATCAATTGCTTCGATAAGGTTTAAAAATGATTTTTCAAAAATAGCGACACCCTCCTCTTCAAGTTCATTCATTGCGGATTGAACATTAACTCCAAGAGCGTTAAGTTGAGAAAAGTCTTTTTCAGCTTCATCTAAACCAGTTGCCAATGTTTTCTCGCACGTTCCATGGTCTTTAAATGCTTGAGCAGTTGCTGGCGGAATAGTGTTAACTGTATTTTCACCAATCAAATTGTCAATATAAAGTACGTCGCTATATGCCGCATTTTTTGTGCCGGTGCTAGCCCATAGTAGTCGTTGAGCATTGGCTCCGGCTTGTTTTAGTTCTTTAAAGGTTTCGTGTCCAAATAACTCTAGTGAGGCTTTGAAAGCAAGTTTTGCGTTAGCTATACCAGTCTTACCTTTTAATTGTTCGGCTGCTCCATTATTACCGAGATCTTCGAGTCTGCTATCAAATTTTGAATCGACTCGACTGACGAAGAAACTCGCTACTGAATTGACATTATTGATAGGTAAGCCTCGCTGTTGGCGCGTAGCTATACCGTTAATATATGCTTGTGCAACCTCAAGATAGCGTTCTACAGAAAAAAGCAGAGTTGCATTAATGTTAATGCCATCTGCAATTAACTGCTCAACAACAGGAATTCCTGCTTTCGTTGCGGGTATCTTAATCATTGCGTTAGGTCTGTCTAGCTTTAAAAACAGATCCCTTGCTTCCTTGATGCTTGCTTCAGTATCGTGTGCGAGATCAGGAGAAACTTCCAGACTTACATAACCATCTAGGCCGTTAGTTTTGTCATATACCGGCTTAAGTAGATCGGCCGCATTTTGCACATCTTCTATGGCTAGTTCGAAAAAAGCAGCACGGCTGTCAATATTGCTATTGTTTGCTAAAAGCGCTCGGATTCCTTCATCATAAGTGTTGCCACTCGTGATTGCTTTTTCAAAAATAGAGGGATTTGATGTAATACCTCTTAAATCATCTTCTGCAATCATTTTTTTTAGGTCACCATTTTTAAGCATCGCACGGTGAATGTTGTCAAACCAAAAGCTTTGCCCGTATTTGGAAAGATGGTTTAATGGGGTTGTGTTCATAAGGTGCCTCTTCTTTGTATTACAACTTGTGTTACAACGCTGTTTTTTAGGAGCGCTATTTTGTTGGTGAAGTATATTATGCATTAAGTATGCAAGTTTTTTGTTGGATAAATAGTATCGTCGCTTGATTGCTGTACTTTAACTAAAGTGCGTGACAATGTGATTGAAAATTAGCGAAGATATATATCTGAATTTTCCGCAGCAGGTATTCTATTCTCGGACAGCCTCCTTGGGCAATGCTCAGAGCTGATGGTTACATTAAAAATATTGAGTTATTGAGTTAATGGTAAGTTAGGCTTATTGTACTGCTGCAGACCAATTAAAGCTATAAACGAGATTATTTTCGCCAAAACGCACTTCCAACATTTTAAACTTTGCATCATTCATGTTAGAAATTTTCCCTTTGCCATAGTAATAAATGTAGCGCTTAAGAGAGGTGCCATCACCTTCTACAACCATTCCCTGACTGGTTGGTACACCCAGTTTTTCCTGAACCTGTATAGAGCTAGTTTCCCCTCGTTTAACCCAATCGTGGAAACCTTTGGGATCAAAATCGTGACCAAATTTTACAGCGCAGCCTTGTAATACTGAAAATAAAAGCAGGGATATTAAAACAATGTGAGATTTTATTGTTATTTGATGTTTGGAGTTCATTGAATAGCCTGTTTGCATTGTTGTTGATCAATATAATAGATTAATATGTTAGATATCACAAAGTTATAAATAGTTTCAAAATAGGTGTGTTGAATGAGTAAACGGTTGGTTAAGGGTTTAGTTATAAGTAGTTTTTTAATCTTCTCATATTCTTTTTTTAATGGGCCAATAGCGGCTGAACCAGAGCAAGAGAAAGCTTCTCCCGTCGCCATTGGATTTACAGAGTCAGTCATTCCATTAATTTCTGGGGAAAGCAAGCATCTATCCGTGATATCCGAAAATGATTCATCTGCACAGCAGCAGGATGAAACTAAATATGAGTGCCAATATGCCTGGGGAAATGAAGAAGTTGTACGTATTTTGCCCGGATGTAACGTTACTGCACAACATATAGGACGTGTAGGATTGCTTGTTCGCCCGCTTAAAGCATTAGCTGAGAGTCAGACCAGTCGTGAACTGGAAATTCAAGTAAAACCAAAAATTATTGGGCGTTATGTTCATGGGAGTAGCTTGTCGCTCCAAGTGGAAAGTCATTTACATCAACAATGGTTTTTAATAAACGGCTTCGAAAGTAGTAAAATCTATCGTGCAGATTTTACGGGTGAGCTAGTGCCTGGAACTCGACTACGCATAATCACTGATAATGGCAGAGCTGGAAACTCTTGTGGGAATACCGTGCCCGAAACATTATCTCATTTGACGTGTTATTTTGGTGCAAATAGAGATGCAATTTTACTTGCCATTGATCGAAAAGGTAGCATGCCGTTCAACGTTAGTATGGTATTTCGACCAGTTATTGATTCACTAATTCGTGCAAATTTTAATAATACTGATCCAATCGCTAAAAACTTGACTATCGGGGAATCGGTTTCAGGCTTTGTTCTCGCGAACGAAATTGGCTCAAATAGTAAACATTACTTTTATTTTCCTGTTGATCAAAAAGAAGAAGACACTCGTATTCAAGTGAGATTGTTTGATTTTGATGAGGATATTCAGCTCAACGTAATGTGGATTGATGGTTATTGCATTCAAGATATGATTAAAAAAACGCCAGGGCAAGTGTTGTGTCGCCTACCAGCTAAGTTTATGGGGGACGTTACAATTGTTGTGGACGGAAATAATGGTGGTAGTGGACTATTCAATGGACCAGCTATTAAAAGTGGAGGTAGTTTTTATCGATTAGTTGCTGAATATGTTCCTTAGCATTTTTTGATTAAAAAGATTATTGTTGTTTGAAAATCTCCCGTAAGCATTTAATTTTTATCTAGCTCCCTCCATTGATGCAAACAATCTAAGTTCCAACTGTTTTCAAAGCAATAAATAAAGATTTGTAAAAACCGAGCGCTAAAGTAAGGTAGATTCCCCACTAATATTAGCAGGGGATCATGAGGCTATATCTTTCCTTTTCGAATTGGTAAGTAATTGTTACATATGATCAGTCGTTTATCCTTACTCGGTAAAATAAATATCATTGTTGCGCTGGTGTTTCTCGTTGTCACTACGGTTGAAACTATGGTGAGCGTTAATCGTGACCAGGATATGTTGCTTAAAATTGCTAAAGAGCGGGTAACTGATATGACAACATGGTATTTCGATAGTTTGAACACCATGATGCTAACCGATACGATGAATCAGCGAGATATATTACGCAAAAAATTACTTGCACGAACCCAAGTGCTCAATGCAAAAGTTATCCGTGGTCAACCTGTTAAAGATCAATTTGGAGAAGGATTTACTAACGAGCAGCCAATGGATGAGTGGGATATGACTGCTCTGGAAGGAACATCAATTCTCAATATTACTAAAGGAAGCAATGGCCGAGAACTCACTGTTGTAACACCATTCCGAGCGACTAAAAATACCCGTGGTGTAGATTGCTTACAGTGTCATCAAGTTGAAGATGGGGCAGTTAATGGGGCAATTCGCATTAAATATTCATTGAAAACAATGGATGAAGATATCAGGGTTTCAAAAATTCTTGATATTACAACTAACCTTATCTTATTTACCATAGGTCTCATTGTTGTCAACATAATGTTGATTCGTTGGTTTAAAAAGCCAGTATCTCAGTTCATGGAAACAATACAACTTCGAGCACAAGGGGACATGGATGCTCGAGTTGATATCCAAAGTGAAGATGAGCTGGGTATGCTAGGTCTGGCGTTTAATAATATGGCGGATAATATTAATTCAGCAGCATATCGTGAGAAAAAAGCCAGCATCGAACTTCAGAAAAAAGTCGCAAAACTACGCGCGATAATGAAAAAGGTAACCGAGGGGAACCTCAGTGTTCCTATTGGAGAATATGGTCATGGTGCATTTGGAGAGTTAGCATCTAGTATTCAAACAATGGTGGATTATCTTAGAAATACTATCGACGAAAAACATCACGCAGTCGAAGAGTTGCGGTATAAAGTAGATCTATTATTGGATATTGCAAATCAGGTTTCTGATGGAGATTTAACGGCAGATCTGATGATTGAAGGTGACGATACGATTGCTCAGTTGTCAGTTGGTGTTCAAGGAATGATATTAAAATTGAATACATTGGTTGCACAAATTCAAGTGTCAGGCTCCGAAGTGAAACTGTCGGCAGATGAATTATCGAACTGCATGAAAGATGTTGAAGATACGGCAATTCATCAGGCAAACACAACAAATAGTACCTCAGTTACTGCGACAGAGATATCAAGCACCACATCAGAATTGCTTAATACTATGAGTGATGTTGCGTTGATGGCAGATAATGCGACAAGATCCGCAATGCAAAGCCATGAAGGGCTATTAAAAATGCAAGCGGTAATGGAACAAGTGGTTGAGTCATCGATCATCGTATCTGACAAATTAGGCATTTTAGATGAACGTTCGAGAAATATTAGTGCTGTTGTGACAACTATTGCAAATGTTGCCGATCAAACTAATCTTCTTTCCTTAAACGCATCAATAGAAGCAGAAAAAGCGGGAGAGTATGGTCGAGGATTTTCCGCAGTAGCAGCAGAAGTGAGACGCTTAGCAGACCAAGCATCGATTTCCACCCTGGACATTGAGCAGATGATTAGTGAAATGCAGCAATCCGTTTCAACAGGAGTCGAAGCCATGCATAATTTTACTGATCAAGTACATGATAGTGTTTCTGAAGTTCAGCGAGTGAGTAAAGAACAACTGGACATTATATCTCTCGTAGAGACAATGGGGCCGCATTTTGAGGTGTTACATAAGGCCATGCAATTTCAAGCTCAAGGTGCGGAGGAAATTAATGTGGCAATGATTAATCTGAACAGCGAAGCACAAAACACTGTGCATTCACTATCACTGTCTTCAACGATAATTTTAACGTTAATGAATGCTGCTAACGAATTGCAAAGCAGTGCATCGAAATTTAAACTTAAGTAAGGCGCGTGATGAATGCAATGGGAAAAAACTTGCTCTTTTCTATGATGAAATTTTAAATATTGTAAATACTCATGAATGATAATAAAAAGTTTCAGCTAATCGAAAAATCTTGTTGGCGAAAGAACGGAGTTTGGGGGACAGAGCAACCTCGTTGCGAAAAGTTAAAATACGTCAATCATTGTCGTAACTGTGATGTATTTGAAATTGCAGCAGTAAAATCATTTTCTGTTGCGCGTAAGGAAATCGAAGAAAATTCAATACTTGATGTAGATATTGATCGGCAATCCTACTTGCCATTTCGTTTATCTACCTGCTGCTTCTCTATCCCGACCACTTCAGTAATAACTATCTCAGACCAGATTTCATTGCATAGTATTCCCTTTAATAAAAACAGAGTGATTAGAGGGCTTGTTGCTATTAATCATGAAGTTTATCCTTTGCTCAATATGCCAGATTTACTCTCTTTAAATTCTGATGAAGATGTCGTTAGGCTAAGAGGGTTGCGTAAACTCTATAAAAGAGTTTTGGTGGTTAATTTAGGAGAGCAATGTGTGGCATTTTACGTGGATGATGTCTATCCAATACATCATTTCTCAGAAAATTCGATCGAAGAATCAAAAAGTAGCACTGGGTTTTTCAAAATGACACGAGGATTTTTAAAGAAAATAGATGCTTGGTGTGATGACTGTTTTTTATTGAGCTTGTCAGATCTGTCAATTGAGTTGGAGAAAGGCACGAATGACTCAAGATCATGAAGAGGATTTAAGTGATTTTTCCATGCTGGATATCTTTCGCATGGAGTTGGATGGACAAATAGCGACATTAAACGAAAATTTACTCTTGCTGGAGCATGAGAGAACAAGTGCCGAGATTTTAGAAGCACTTATGAGAGCTGCTCACTCCATTAAGGGTGCTGCTCGCATGGTAGGGGTCAATGGAATTGTAAAGATTTCTCATTTTATGGAAGACTGCTTTGTTACATTCCAGGCAAGTGATGGAGAGTTAACACGAAAAGATATCGATCTACTTCTCGAAGGCGTGGATTTAATTCAAAAAATACTGCAGTCTGATGATGATGGTATTGTAACCTGGGAGTTGGCAAATGCTGATGCCTTAGCAGATATCGAAAGATCTCTTGCGAGTATCGGTAAAAGTGTAGATGACAGTGAAATTAACACTTCCAATTTTGATGATGGAAATGAAATTGAAGCCGAACCTGGTGCAGAAAATTTACAAAGTAGAACTGAAAAATATAGTTTAGAGAATGTTACCACTATTCGTATAGCTGTTGATCGGCTAGATCAAATACTAAGTCTTGCAAGTAAATCGCTTGTTGAGACACATCAACTAAATGCCTTGATGCCTTCGTTTTGGCAAGTTAGACATAATCAACAGCTTATCATTTCACAACTTAATAGTTTGCAAGAGCAACTGACACTAAGCGGTGGTAGCGTCAAGATGCGTCAACAATTAAAGGAAATTATTACTGCGTCTAACAACATACGATATGATTATTCAGAATGTATCTCAAAGCTTGATGCTATTGACCGGCGTGCATCGGTAATTTCGGATCATCTTCACCGCGAAGTTATGGCCAGTAGAATGCGACCTATTGCGGATATCGTAAACGTTTTACCAAGGGTGGTACGTGATATTGGCAGAAAGCTAAACAAAAATGTTCGTTTGAAAATGAGTGGATTGTCTACATTAGTTGATCGAAATGTTTTGGAAAAAATTGATATTCCTATAAAACATATTATTCAAAATGCCATCGATCACGGTATTGAGCATCCTCAAGAACGTCTGAAGAACGGTAAGGACGAAGTTGCTACTATATCATTAAATGTCAGTATGAGTGCTGGTATGTTATTTATCATCATCGAGGATGATGGTGCGGGGATTGACTATGATATTTTGAAGGAAAGAATAATAAACAAGGGTCTTGCCACTAGTCAAAAGTTAGAAAATCTAGATAGCATGGGATTGATAGAATTTCTTTTTTACCCTGGATTTAGCACGCGCACAGTAGTTAGTGATATTTCCGGACGTGGTGTTGGGCTGGATTTGGTGAAGGATGCTGTCACCGCACTTAGTGGTAGTGTGTACGCAGTGAGTGAAACAGGAAAAGGAACCTGTTTTCAGTTGATTTTACCGTTGACGGTTTCAGTCACACGCACGCAACTGGCAACGATTAACGGCGAGTCTTATGCTTTCCCCGCTGCTGCTGTCGAACGAATCTACTATGCGAATAATGAAGACTTAACTAAGAGCCATTTGGGTTATGAAATTAAGATTGAAGGTGAGGTAATAAAATTAGTCAATGCGAGCGCTGTGTTTAATAGCATGTTACCTAGAGCGTTGTCCGAACAAGTTATAGTTTTGGTTGTAACACATGCGAATAAAAAATACGGAGTGATTGTGGAGAAGGTTGATGGTGAGCATGAGCTTTCCATTCATAAACTCTCAGGAGAAATTGGAAAAATAGAAGGCATAAGTTCTGCTGCAATTCTTAATAGCGGATCATTAACGCTTATTATCGATATTGAAGAATATTTCCAGTTAATAGAAAAACTTTTTCATGAAAACCACTTTGTTAAGTTGAGCGAGACGGAAGATATTGGTCTTTGTGATATTTTTCGAGTACTAGTTGTCGATGATTCTTTGACTGTACGTGAAACAGAAAAGCAAGTGCTACTTAATTTGCATTATCAAGTCGCTACTGCGTTTAATGGTGAGGAAGCATTAAACATCTTACAAACAGAGAGTTTTGATCTCATTGTAACTGATATCGATATGCCAGTAATGGATGGTATAAGGTTGGTCAACGAAATACGTTTTCAGCCAAAGATAAAAGATATACCTATTATGATTGTTTCCAATCGAGATAAATCATTTGTTGATCAAGGCGTTGTTTTAGATGAGAAAACAGTGTTTTACAGTAAAGACCACTTCGAGCCAGAAAGCTTTGCAAGTACTGTTCATCAATTGGCGAAAATGGCCGTTAATATAATCTAGTATCCGGTCAATTAGGGGCTGAAATGCACCTAAATATTCATTTATGAATATGTGTGTCAACAACGTAACTACTTTGGAATTCTTATTGTGACCAGAGCAATAGACCATAATTCACCGAGAAAAAAACATACCGTCTTGGTTGTTGATGACCAATTGTTGGTTGTTGAAGCTGTTCGAAGAATGCTTCATACGGAAACAGATATTGAGTTCTACTATTGCACCGATCCAACCAAAGCGATTGATAAAGCAATAGAGGTTTCACCTACTGTCATTCTGCTTGACTTAGTTATGCCTGAAATTGATGGCATGACGTTGCTTGGCTTTTTTCATGCAAATATGAAAACAGAAGACATACCTATCATCGTTGTATCTGCAATTGAAACTCCTGTTGACAAAGGTGCTGCATTTTCTGCCGGTGCCACAGATTATATTGTTAAGCTGCCGGATAAAATTGAATTAGTTGCCAGAATTCGATCTCATTCTCAAAGTTATCTTAATAAGCTGGAAAGAGACTCAGCTTTTATCGAATTAAATCAACTAAAGGCTGAGTTAGAAGAGAGTAATGAAGCATTACAGTTGCTCTCATGTATGGATGGTTTAACTGGCGTTGCAAATAGACGGCGATTTGATGATTTTCTTGCAAAAGAGTGGAAACGCGCTATGCGTGAGAAAGCCAATCTTGCGTTAATCTTTATCGATATCGATTATTTTAAAAAATATAACGATAATTATGGACATCAAAAAGGTGATGATACTCTTAAACTGGTGGTTAGCGCCTTGAACTCTGGCATAAATCGACCTGCAGATTTATTGGCTCGTTACGGTGGTGAGGAATTTGTTGTTGTTTTACCAGATACTACTATGCAGGGTGCCTTGTTGTTGGCAAATAATCTGCGTGAACGAGTTCATGCGTTAAAAATTCCTCACGAGCATTCTGATACAGATCAGTATGTCACCGTCAGCTTGGGTGTATCCAGTTGCGAAGCGGGGCAAACTTTCAAGTCAAGTACTAAACTAATTAATGATGCTGATAAAGCGTTATATGAAGCCAAAGATGCAGGTAGAAACATTGTCAGCGGTTCATGTGAATGTAAAGACGGTAGATGTACGGTGGTAGACGGTATGATTTATAAATCTGTTTGATTTAGTTGGGGCCAGATTCGTGCAGTTTTAATCATGTTTCCTTGCATTTGTACAATTTCAACAGGATGTTCTGTAATTTTAACACTAGTGCCTGGTTCAGGTATGCTTTCAAGATATTCTGTTAATAATCCATTTAATGTTTTTGGGCCATCAGAAGGCAAAGTCCAGTGCAGCATTTTGTTGAGATCTCGAATGCTCGCACTTCCATCGATGAGAAAAGATCCGTCAGCTTGTGGATGAATATCTTTTGTCAGCATTGAAGGATCTGTTGTAAATTCACCAACAATTTCTTCCAGAATATCCTCAAGAGTTACCATGCCTTGAATGTCTCCATACTCATCGACAACTAGACCAATTCTTCTTTCTTGTCGTTGAAAATTGAGTAACTGTGTGTTCAGCGGTGTTGCTTCAGGAATAAAGTAGGGATCTCTGATCTCCTCCAATAATGCTTCGCGAGTAAATTCATCATGCGCAAGTAGGTGGAGTACATTCCTGATGTGAATTATTCCTTCAATTTGATTTATGTCTTCTTTGTAGACTGGAAGGCGGGTGTGTAAACTGTGCTTTAAAATATCGATAATTTCATTCCAGTCCGCGTTAAGATCGATTCCGGAAACTTCATTTCTCGGCACCATAATATCTTCGACCGTCACCTTTTCAAGATCAAGAATACTTAACAGCATTTTCTGGTGCCGTTTCGGGATTAATGCCCCTGCTTCATTAACCACTGTCCGCAATTCTTCAGTACTCAGGTTTTCATTTTCTCTTTTATCGAGTTTTATACCAAAACATTTAAGGAGAGTGTTAGCAAAAGCATTAATCACCCAAACGAGTGGATAAAGGATTTTCAGCAGAGGAGTGTAAATGAGAGCAGCTTTAAAAGCGATTTTTTCAGGGTAGAGTGCAGCAACAGTTTTAGGGGCAACTTCAGAAAATATTAATATTACAAAGGTCAGCAATCCTGCTGCGATCGCAATAGCCGCCTCTCCCCCCAGTCGTAGAGCAATGATGGTTGTAATAGATGACGCAAGAACATTAACGAAATTGTTGCCCAATAGAATTAACCCGATGAGCCGGTCGGGGGTTTCCAGTAACTTGGTCGCTCTCATTGCACCTTTGTGTTTATGCTTAACCAAATGGCGTAAACGGTAACGGTTTAGAGACATCAAGCCTGTTTCGGAGCTCGAAAAGAAACCAGATAGCAACAAAAGTACAACTAAAAGGGCGAATAAGACGCTTAACGGGATTTCGTCCAAGAGTTATTGGCTCCCAAATGACCGGGCGCAGATGGGAATCGACTGTCCATCGATAACACTGCTTATCGAGCAATGTGAATTTACGTTTTTATTGCTATTGAACATGTTCTTGTCGTTTAAAATTGCCTTGTTGCGCAAATTCTAGAAATTTGCATAAAGTTTTGATTTTTTATGCCGTTTACCGCTCAAGTATGACTTCAAAAACATATTTGCTTCCAAAGTAGGCAAGCATGAGGGTTATAAAGCCAGTCGCTGTCCAGCGCACGACAGTACGACCGCGCCAGCCATAGTGCCAACGACCAAAAAGAAGTATAGCGAAAACTACCCATGCGCTAATTGAAAGGATCGTTTTGTGAGCAAGATTTTGAGCAAACATGTTTTCGAGGTAAAAAATACCACTAATTAAGGAGGTTGTTTGCAACGCAAAACCAATGGTAATCATTTGAATTAGCAATGTTTCCATGGTTTCCAAGGGTGGCAGAGAGCGTATTAAACCGCCGGGCTGACGATTATGAAGTTGTCTTTCTTGTATTGCTGTGAGTATGGCTTGAACAGCAGCCAAACCAAGCAAACTATAGGCGAGAATTGACAACAAAATATGAACGCCCAGCCCTTTGTGTTGTGCAGTGCTGACAATATGATCAACCGGCATAAAAAATTCTGCCATAAGTGTTAATGCTGCAAGAGGTAAGACAAAGATACCTAAGTTTTCGATAGGTTTACGAAGGGATGCGAGTACCAATAGGCACGCTACAAACCAGGTTGCTAATGATGCAACATGGGTAATGCCTAATTGTAGTCCTTCATCGGTAATAATTTGTCTTGCTAATATGTCAGCATGGAATAGGGCTGCAATAATACCCAGTACTAATGGGGTGTATTTATTTTTTTCAGCTGTTTGGATGGATAACTGTTTAAATAATACGATTGCGGCAGCAACATAAAGTGTTGCTCCAGTCAATGTAATGACGACATCAATCATAAAATTGCTCCTGAAGGGCTAAACGTGTTGAATATTCTGGATAAGTGAATTTGTAGAGTAGAAGGAATGGATTGTGTTGTAGCTTTTCCGTTTACTCGCGTGTATTTTGTTTGCCTTTTAGTCATTTTACCGTATCACTAACAGGTATGCGTGTTGCAATTTTTAGCAGATTCATGAGTGTGAAACTAACAATCTCGATAATGTACCAAGGTATAATGATGGCATAATGTGTGATGGCATTGAAGAGAAAATTGAAATTTAGTGTGATGAGTGTTAAAAACCGAAACCGTGCAAGTATGTATAAGTTAAGAATTTACCAAATTTTTGAGGTGTTTGTCGGGTGAAAATTCGCGTGTTGGGCTGCAGCGGAGGTATAGGTCAGGGATTGAGGACAACCTCGTTTTTGATAAACGACTCCGTTTTACTCGATGCTGGAACCGGTGTTGGGGAACTCAGTCTCGAAGAAATGTCGAATATTAAGCACATTTTTATTACTCATTCTCATCTTGATCACGTTAGCTTTATTCCCTTGCTTGTTGATAGTGTATTCGAAAATATTTTTGATCCCATTGTCGTTCATGCACAACCCGCAACATTAAAAGCACTTAAAGACCACATATTTAATTGGACTATTTGGCCTGACTTTACTGAGTTACCCGCACCGGCAAAAGGTGTTTTGACTTTCGAAGAGATGAGACCTGGCGAGACATTAAAAATCGATGGTTGTGATTTTGAAATGATTCAAGTTAATCATATTGTGCCGGCCGTGGGATATCGAATAGAGCACGACGGTAAAAGTTTCGCATTTAGTGGTGATACTTCAACCAATGATAGTTTCTGGGATGCGTTAAACAAGCACAAGGGGCTGGATGTTCTTGTTGTGGAAACCGCCTTTCCAGAAAAGCAGCTCGATTTAGCTATTCTCTCCAAACATTATACGCCTTCATTACTTGCCGCCGATATTGAAAAGTTCAAACACACACCTGATATTTACCTCACACACCTCAAATCCGGTGATGAAGATCAAATTATCAACGATGCTCAACGACTCATGCCAAATTTATCTTTCAAAATCTTAGAGCAAGAGACAATTTTCAAGTTATAATTTTAGCTCCTCGCACATATCCACTTAAGCGAAGCTACCGCGTCCAAGCTATCGCCCCTCGCTCACTTCCGTGTGAGCGAAGCTACCGCGTCCTCGGTAATTGCTCCTGCATTACTCTACCTCCTGCGTCCATGCAGTTGTGCTATCGCCCCTCGCTCACTTCCATGTGAGCGAAGCTAAGATTTTTTACGCTGCATCGAAACCAATATCTTGCATTATAAATTCGCGCTCAACTGATTTTTCTAGGATAATAGCCGACTAATTTTAGCCTTGCTTAATGTTTAAGCAACGGCTCAATCAGTTTCAGTCCGAATAACAAAGGCTAATTCATGTTTGATAATCTTACAGACCGGCTAACGAAATCCTTGCAAGCCTTGCGTGGCCAAGGACGTATTAACGAAGACAATGTTAAGGATACACTGCGCGAAGTGCGCATGGCGTTATTGGAAGCAGATGTGGCGCTACCGGTTGTTAGGGATTTTATAAGCCGCGTAAAAGAAAAAGCGATAGGTAAAGAGGTGTTACAAAGCATCTCGGCTGGGCAAGCTTTTGTCAAAATTGTTAATGACGAGCTTATTCACGTCATGGGCGATGCTAATGAAGAGTTAAACCTCAATGCTCAACCTCCTGCCGTTATTCTTATGGCGGGTTTGCAAGGTGCTGGTAAAACAACAACTGTTGCTAAACTCGCCAAATACTTAAAAGAAAATAAGAAAAAATCGGTTATGGTCACCAGTGCGGACGTTTATCGTCCTGCTGCAATTGATCAGCTAGAGACATTAGCAAAAGAAGTTGGTGTTGAATTCTTCCCTAGTGATATTACGCAAAATCCAGTGAAAATCGCAAAAAATGCTGTAAAGGCGGCATCAAAACAGTTTATTGATGTCATCCTTGTAGATACCGCAGGTCGACTTCATATCGATGAAGATATGATGAAAGAGATCAAAGACGTCCATACAGCGATCTCACCTGTTGAAACATTATTTGTCGTTGACAGTATGACAGGTCAGGATGCAGCAAACACTGCAAAAGCATTTAACGAAGCATTACCTTTAACGGGTGTGGTACTTACTAAAACAGATGGTGATGCACGTGGTGGGGCGGCGCTTTCTGTTCGTCATATAACCGGTAAACCGATTAAATTTTTGGGCGTTGGTGAAAAAACATCAGCGCTACAACCTTTCCATCCTGAACGAGTTGCTTCTCGAATTTTAGGGATGGGGGACGTACTCTCTCTAGTCGAGGAAGCGGAACAAAAACTGGACAAAAAAGAGACGGAGCGTCTTGCCAAGAAATTTAAAAAAGGTAAAGCCTTTGATCTAGAAGATTTTCTAGCGCAAATGCAACAAATGAACAAGATGGGTGGTATTAGCGGGTTGATGGATAAACTGCCGGGCATGGGCCAAGTACCCGATGATGTTAAAAATAAAATTAACGGAAAAGAGATTGCACGATTGGAAGCCATTATATTGTCTATGACCCGTGAAGAGCGTCGTAAGCCTGATATCATCAAAGGCTCTCGTAAGCGACGCATCGCAGCGGGTTGTGGGCAACAAGTTCAGGATGTTAACCGAATGTTAAAGCAGTTTGGCCAGATGCAGAAGATGATGAAAAAAATGCGCAGCAAAGGCGGCATGGCGCAAATGATGAAGCAATTGAAAGGTGGAATGCCAAACATGCCTTTTTAATTTAGGTGAGTTAGAAATTGTTTTACTTTTTAGGCTTTTATTCAAGCGGCGAATTGTTTATAATCCGCCGCTCTTTTTAGGCTCGTTATTGGGCTAAATGAACATAGTTGAGGAAATACACATGGTGACAATTCGTTTGGCACGTGGCGGACAAAAGAAACGTCCATTTTATCATATGGTTGTAACAGATAGCCGTAATCGTCGTGATGGTCGTTATATCGAGCGCGTTGGTTTTTTCAATCCAACTGCAAAAGGCCAAGAACTACGTTTGAATGTAGATGCAGATAGAATCAGTCACTGGATTGGCCAAGGTGCTAAACCAACTGATCGCGCAGCAAAATTAATTAAAGACGCCAGCAAAGCTTAATTTGTTCGTGTTTTACCAGGTACATTGTCATTGAGTGAAGAATCGTCAACATTAATTACACTAGGTGCGATTAATGGCGTTTACGGTGTAAAGGGATGGGTAAAGGTTTTTTCTTTTACTGATCCTAAAGAAAATATTCTCAACTTCAAAACCTGGAATATAAAGAAGAATAATCAGTGGTTTACATGCAAGCTTGAAGCGGGCAAAAGTCACGGAAAAGGCATTATTGCCAAGCTGGAAGGTTTTGATGACAGAGAGATTGTCGCAAAATTATTGAAATCAGAAGTGATGGTTTCAAAGGATGAGTTACCAGATTTGCCCCAGGGTGAATATTACTGGAGCGATCTTGAAGGTTTGGAAGTCGTTAATCTTGAAGAGGTCTCATTGGGTCATATTGATCACATGATGGAAACTGGAGCTAACGACGTAATGGTTGTAAAAGGGGATGTAAAGCGCTTGATTCCCTATGTTAAAGGTCTCTACGTTAAAAAAGTAGATCTTGAAAACAAAGTACTAGTTGTTGATTGGCCGGAAGACTTTGATTAGTCAGGAAGCGCATTTTGCGGATTGATATAGTTTCACTTTTTCCGCGTATGTTTGATGCTTTAACAGAGCATGGGGGTGTTGTTGGTAGGGCAATTCAGCGTAAACGCTTGACGCTGAACCACTGGAATCCTCGTGACTATGCCAATAACAGACACAACAATGTCGATGATCGGCCTTATGGTGGCGGGCCCGGCATGTTAATGCAGTATCAGCCATTAAGTGATGCAATTGATTCTGCGAAAGCGCAAAACAGTCATAGCCCGGTAATTTATTTATCACCACAGGGTAAGAAATTGAACCAACAGGCATTGAACAGCTTTTCTCAATTGCCAGGCTTGATTTTGATCAGTGGTCGCTATGAAGGGATCGATGAAAGACTAATCGAGACAAAGATAGATGAAGAGTGGTCTATCGGCGATTACGTGTTGAGTGGAGGTGAGCTAGCTTCCATGGTTGTGATCGATGGAGTCGCTCGATTATTGCCTGAAGTGTTAGGACACGAAGCATCGGCAGAACAAGACTCCTTCGAGAATGGTTTGCTGGACTGCCCACACTATACTCGGCCAGAAGAGATTGATGGTCTATCCGTGCCGCAAGTGCTGCTCAGTGGTGACCATAAAGCCATAGAAACATGGCGATTACAACAAAGTTTAGGTCGAACGTGGCAACGTAGACCAGACTTGTTAGAACAGTTAGATTTGACTGAAGAACAACAACAATCACTGAATGCATACATTCAGGAATTCGAAAAAACAAATTGATGCCTTTGAATTAAAGGCCTCTCGCTAAGATTAAATGTTAATGGAGTAAACCATGAGTAACATAATAGACCAGCTCGAAAAAGAGCAAATGAAAACAGACATTCCTGAATTTAACCCAGGCGACACCATTGTCGTTCAAGTTAAAGTAAAAGAAGGAACACGCGAGCGTTTACAGGCTTTCGAAGGTGTTTGCATCGCTAAGCGTAACCGTGGATTAAATTCTGCTTTCACTGTACGTAAAATCTCTCACGGTGAAGGTGTTGAGCGTGTGTTTCAAACTCACAGTCAATTGATTGATAGCGTTACGGTAAAACGTCGCGGTGCAGTAAGACGCGCAAAATTATACTATTTACGTGCACTTAAAGGTCGTTCGGCACGTATTAAAGAAAAACTATAATAGGATTTTTCTTACGATTATTAAAAAAAAGGCGCAGTGTAAACTGCGCCTTTTTTTATGATATATAACTCGCAAATTCATAAATTATACGGGTTAATAATATGAAAAATTGTTTTGATCACTGTGATTTGATATTTGATTCGCCCATTGCCACGTTGGGAGTCTGCATCGAAAATGATTTAATTACAGCTATTCATTATTCACCGTCGGTTGTTCCTGAGCGAATTGAAACCTCAATTGCAGCATTTATTGTTAATGATTTTAAACAATACTTTTCCCATTCATCGCATCAATTTCAATCACAGTTTTTTCTCAAGGGTACCCTGTTTCGTCAAAAAGTCTGGCAACAGTTATCATTGATTCCTACTGGAGAAACTAAGACTTATGGTGAACTAGCAAAACATTTGCATACGAGTGCCAGAGCAATTGGAGGGGCTTGTCGGCATAATCCTGTCCCCATTATTGTTCCGTGCCATCGAGTGGTTGCTCAAAATGGGGATGGCGGATATGCCGGAAAAACTTCAGGCTTTTTACTGGAGATAAAACGCTGGCTGTTAAAGCATGACGAGGTCTCTCATGCCTAATTCTACAAATAGCGATACTCAGCTTGTCGATACTTTTATAAATTCGTTGTGGCTTGAATCTGGCCTAAGTGATAATACTCAGCGTAGCTACAGATCTGATCTTTTCTTGTTTTGTTTATGGCTTGAAAAAAAAGGTGGAGCACTTGAAAGTGCGCATCGAAGTGATATTCTTGCGTTTCTTGCTGAGCGGGTTGGCGAGGGTGTAAAGCCCAGGACTACCGCTCGATTACTTTCCAGCTTAAAGCGCTTTTACCTTTATCTAATTGCTGAAAATATTCGAGCGGATAATCCCTGCGCGTTGGTTGATGCGCCAAAGCTGAGTCGTAATATTCCACAAACACTGTCTGAGCAGGATGTTGATAATTTATTACAAGCGCCTGATGAAGAAAATAAAATGGGTGAACGTGACTTGGCGATGATGGAGCTTTTATATGCAACTGGACTACGAGTATCTGAACTTGTTGGGCTGACTATGAGTCAGATTAATCTGAATCAAGGTGTAGTGCGAGTTATAGGTAAGGGCAATAAAGAACGATTGGTCCCAATGGGGGAGCAAGCGCAATGGCGATTGCAAAACTATATCAAGTCATCTCGTGGACAAATTTTAGGTGTAAAACAGAGTGATGCTGTGTTTGTCACGAATCGTGGCGATGGAATGACACGGCATGCATTTTGGCACTTGATTAAACGTTATGCGAAAAAAGCAGGGATAGATCAGCAACTTTCTCCTCATACTTTACGTCATGCATTTGCGACACATCTTTTGAATCACGGCGCAGATCTCCGTGTCGTGCAGCTGCTACTTGGCCATAGCAATCTTTCTACCACTCAGATTTATACTTACGTAGCACAAGAAAGGCTCAAAGAGCTGTATCAAGCACACCATCCACGGGCGTAAAGACAACATAACGAGCAATAAACAACACATTCGAGTAAAGTTTTAGTTTTTTCAGTATCAGGCTTGGATAAATGAACTGAATTTGTTGTCCAATGGATACATTTTCTTGGTTTTGCTATAGTTATGTGCAATTGCATTGTTGCTTCTGTTTGAGCAGCGAATAACTATTTTTATTTTATGGGAGTTGTACAGTGTTAAAGCGAGTATTCTTGGTATTAGTTTCTAGCGTTTGCTTATTTACTGCAATGCTGGTGTCGGCAGATGAGAAAGCAGATATTGCAAATATCAAGGACCAGTTTGCAAAGGTCTTGCCTGGAGCAATACCCGATCGTATATCTCCATCAGTCTTACCTGAAGTATATGAAGTTGTTTACGGTGCTCAAATACTTTATATGTCTTCTAATGGGCAATATGTCATTCAAGGGGATTTGATTGACTTGAAAAAAAGGGAAAACATTACAGAAACGACACGTAAGGTGCAAAGAGCAAAGTTGCTCAGTGATATTCAAGATGAGACAACGATTGAATTCACGCCTAAAAAAGTTAAGCATACCATTACCGTGTTTACCGACATTGATTGTGGTTACTGTCGGAAGTTACATAAAGAACTCCAAGACTATTTAGATGCTGGCATTAAAGTCCGTTATCTCGCATATCCTCGTTCAGGCGTGAATACTGATTCCTATTATAAGGCGGTTACCGTTTGGTGTTCTACTGACAAAAATGGTGCTATGACAGAATCAAAAGCAGGCGTTAAACTTCCCCGTAAGAGCTGTGATAATCCGGTTCAAGAGCACATGAAACTAGCAGATCAATTCAGTGTGTCAGGTACACCAACAATTATTCTTGAAGATGGTGAAGTCGTACCAGGTTATGTGCCTGCAGCGCGCTTATCTCGCATGCTCGATGATGCAAAACAAGCCGCTTTATAATTCAGCAAAAACAATTGTTCGGAGTTTATTGTGATTAGAATTATAGTGATGATTGTTGTATTGGCTATCGGTATCTACATCGGCATGAACTGGGAAGATATTTCGGCGCAGTTAAAAAATGAAAGCGCCGATATCGTTGAAGATGTTAAAGATCATGCTGGAGAGACTGTAAAAGATATTCTAAACAGCAAATAGGATGATATGAGGCTATCAATCAAGGGTAGCCTCTTAATGAAGTAACCGAGCCATTTTAATACGGTAGGTATTAACTAAAGGACCTGAACTTCCTAAAATCTCAAAAATAGTGAGCATATTTTTACGTGCTCTATCTTCCTTATACTTCCTATCACGTTTCATTACCTCTAAAAACTCCTCAAGCGCAAGCTCGTAATTTTCTTCAATAGCGTACAGACAAGCTAATTGATAATGATGTTCGATAGAATCTTCATTTTTGACTTTTTCTTTTAGTGTGGTCGATGTTTCATTTTCCGGGGCATCCCGGTAAAAATTATTGAGAGCTAGAATCTCTTTGATTTGAGGATTGTCAATATTGCGCATACCAACGTGATGGAGCAAATCATCCACGTCACTAAATTTTTTCTGTTGTAAATAAATCCTGGCAAGCAAAATGATGGCATTAATGTAACTATCATCCTTGGATAGAATTTTATCTAAAGTCTCATTTGCAGATTCAAGATTGTTTTCTTTGTACTCTTTTTGTGCTTGAAGATATAACATATCTTTTTCGTTAATACGATGTGTTTCAATCAGTGCTTTAATATCACCCTCGGGGATTACCCCTGAGAACATATCAACCATTTCACCTTGCTTGAAAATAATGACAGTAGGTAGACTGCGAATCTCTAATCCTGCGGCTAAATTTTTCTCTTTATCAGTATCAACTTTGATGAGTTGTACTTTACCCTTGTATTCATTGATGACGACTTCCAAAATAGATGTCAATATTTTGCATGGGTTGCACCAGCTAGCCCAAAAATCGACAAGCACCAGTTTTTCAAAGGACTGCTGAATGACGTCCTGATTAAAATCTTTTTCTGATATATCTTTGCTATGAGGTGAGTTTGAATTGTTGTTCATAATATACATGCATTGTTTTATCGATTAAATATCCAATAGATTTTATTTCTTTAAGATTATTCAGTAATTTCAAATGTCTTTAAATAATGTGTAAATAAAATCACAGTTTTTATTTTGTATTTGGGCCAAATTTTCGCAGCAGCATCTCGATATCGCTTCATCTGTTTTTTGTAATTATGAGCCACTGCAGCTAATTCGGTTGTATCCAGCTGATGGTGAGTTTTGTAGTCTAAAATAGTAATTTGCTCATTATTATCAATAATAAGTCGGTCAATAATTCCTTGAGAGATACTGCTTTCCCTATGTGTCTGAAAGCGAATTTCATTATAGGCTTGTAAATAGTTTTCAGTTATAAAATAGTTAGCAAACTTGGAATGTTGAATAACTTTGCTAGCTTCATAGAAAAGCTCAATAAACTCAGAGTCGTCTGGGTTGAGCTTAAATTCGTTGCTCAGTTGAGAAATTACATACTTATATTGTTCAGGATTTTCTGATAAAAGCTCCAACGCCCGATGGATAATGACGCCCCGTTGCAGTGAGTCTACGTCATCTGTTTCTTGCTCT
The DNA here is from genome assembly GCA_945787715.1 of uncultured Ectothiorhodospiraceae bacterium. GTDB lineage: Bacteria > Pseudomonadota > Gammaproteobacteria > S012-40 > S012-40 > CALZJE01. Next base: position 25,768 of record CALZJE010000016.1, read on the forward strand.
TTGGGAAGTAGGGCATCACTTTCAAAAAGGGGAATGATTTCTCCCCGCACGGGAGATGCTTCTCGTTTTGTTAATTCACTGGTTATTTGAGAATTGGTGGGATTGAATGTGTTGGTGTTTCGAATCTCCGGCCAAAATTTTTCGAGTAATTCATACCAGCCATTATTGCCGTCAATATTGCTGGTACTGCCAGATATATAAAGTACTTGTCTGGCTCTTGTTAAAGCAACATAGAGTAGATTTGCGTCTTCAATAGCTGATTTTTTTTCGTCAATACTAAGTATTGACTTTATATAGTCGCATTGATTGGCTTTGGTGGGGCAGAGCACAAAATCGGTGGGTATCTCTTCACTTTCCGGCCATTGAACTAGCGCGGAATAACTGGTTTTATTACCTGATTTTTTATCGGCACAATCAGCGAGAAATACAATGGGAGCTTCCAATCCTTTAGAGGCGTGAATGGTAAGGATTCGTACCGCGCCTTGATCATTGTTGTTTGGTGCTTCATCAGGTGATTCGTCATTTTGCATTAAGTGGTGAAGTTTTGCGATGAACCTCCCCAGTGAAGGGTAACGTCCACTATCCATTTCCAGAGCAAGTGACAAAAAGTGTTGAAGATTTGCTTTCACTCGCATCTGAAAGTGTTGAGGAACTGTCGCTAAATATTGTTCAATAATATTTCCATCATGGAAAATTGTATTGAGCAGGTCATGCATGGGAAGAACACCAATAGCTTCGCGCCATTTTTCTAGTTTATTAGCGGCATTCTTGAGAGAATCCGTGCAATGTTTTTGAGCACAAATAACAAATAGCTTCTCAAACCAGTTAGTGCCAAGTGATTCACAAGAAATTAGAATCAAGTCTTCATTAGTGCATTGAAATATGGGCGAACGCAATGCGGTTGCCAAAGCTAGATTGTTATAAGGTGCATATAACACATCGAGTAAGGCAACAAGATCTTGTACCTCCTGGCAGTCAAAGAGTGTACCCTTGTTATTGCTTTGATAGGGGATATTCGCTTTTCGTAAAGCAGATTCGTAATCATTTACATGTTTACGTGATCGCACCAGAATCATTACGTCGCTATAGTTTGCTTTTCTTATTTCTCCACTTTCGTGGATTACCATTTCTGACAGTGTGTTCTCAATAGTTTCTGCGATCAACTCACCCTCGCGGGAATAGGGATTATCAGCATCGATTAACGGTTGTTTAAGCGGGTTGCGGAAATAAATAGCTACTCTGTCATCTTTCTGTTTTTCAATTAATGGTAAAAGCTCAACTTTACCAGGAACTGTTTCGAGATAGGTCGAGTGTGTATGAAAGCCAGGAAGTTTTTTTGTGTTGAGGAAAAACGTATTAACCAGATCCATAATAGGTGGCGATGATCGACGCGATTTATCCATGGGATAGACATTAGCGCCAAGACTATCTACCAGCCAATCACCGGCAGTTGAGAGTAGTTTAGGATCTGCACGACGAAAACTATAAATCGATTGTTTCTCATCTCCGACGATAAAAACACTGCGTTGCCTATCTGACTCCTGAACAAACTCCTGAAGCAAAGGATAAATCAATCGCCATTGTGTAGGGTTAGTGTCCTGAAATTCGTCAATAAGAAAATGGTCGATGTGTTGATCGAGTTTATATTGGACCCATAAACTATTGTCACTATGGTTAAGTAATTCATAGGTTTTCCATTCCAGATCGGTGAAGTCGAGCAAACGTTGTTCCAGTTTGATGTTTTGATACGTTTCGATCAACTTGTGACCGGCCGTATACCAAGCAGATGAGAGCTTTAAGTTATGGTGTTTTGCTAGCAATTCATTGAAGGAGACAAAATACCTGGATAACGCTGAAAAAAGTAACAGGAACTCCTGTTCTCCATCTTCCCCGAGTTTTTTAACGCGGGTTTTATTTTCTTTCTGCTGTCTGACATCACCTTTACTATCAAAAAAGAGTTTATTTAAAGTTGCCAGCGCTTTTTGAACCAGAAATTCATCATCACCTTTTTCGGCAAATACTTTAGATGAAAGCACGTCAATAATGGTATCTGCTAATTTTAAATTGGTTTTTGTATCATGAGTGGCAATCAGCTTGGCTAAGCGTGTCAATTCTTCTTCACGCTGTGAATTGAAAAAGCTCTGATGGGGATTGTCCTCAACATCAAGTTCCAACTGGTTTTGTAGCTGTTCGATAGCATAGGGAATTGGTTTTGATTGATGTTTAGTGTATGCCCACCAATCACTGCGTTGATTAAGAAAACTATCCAGTGCCTGATGCGTGCTGTGCAGGCTGCCGGTTAAATCATAAAGTTGCTCGAGGGCAATGCTGATTTCTTCTTCTGGTGCTTTTGTCGCCTGGTCATAAAGCGCTTCCCAGGCACTTAATCGATAAGTTGCTTCATCATCCAGCAACTCAAAACCTGGGGGAACATTTGCTTCAAGTGGAAATTTACGTAGAATCTCCTGGCAAAAAGCGTGGAAGGTTGAGGTCTTTACCTGATATTCGCTTCGCAGCAAATTCTCATATAATCCCTGTGCTTTATCAATATCAGCACCAGTTGGCTTGATACCAATAGCTTCCAACTCTTTTTTGACCTCAAGATCAGTACCAATAGCGAGTGAATAGAGTCGATCAAATAATCGACTTTTCATTTCAGCTGCCGCCTTACGGGTAAATGTTATTGCTAATATGGAATCCGGCCGTACATCTTGCATGAGAAGGCGAAGCAAACGTGTCACCAGCAGATAGGTTTTACCGACACCTGCCGAGGCTTTCACAATCGCGTTGTTTGCCGGATCAGCAGCTTGAATAGGGTTTAAATCTGGCAATATAGTCTCGCTCAATGCTCAGGAACGTGCATGAAACAACTTACCCATCTTACATCTCATCTTCAGCCCGTCTTGTCACGTTCTTCAATCACAAAAGCTCGAAATAGAACGACTATTCCTGCACTTTTGCTCATTCAGAACATGCCAATACAGACTAAATATGAGCGTCAGATGTCCAAGTTATTTCATACACGTTCCTTATTCAGTGGTTAAGTGACATGATATAATGCTAGCTATGCAGAAAAAAGAATTTAGTTTTACATTACCCAACGAGTTAATCGCAAAATTTCCCACTGAGCAACGAACATCCAGCCGTTTGTTATGTCTCAATAAAGAGAATGGTGAGATAGATGATCGACAATTTCTTGATGTCATCGATTTGCTCAATCAAAATGATTTACTTGTGTTAAATAACACACGTGTAATCCCTGCTCGTTTATATGGAAAAAAAACGACCGGCGGTGCGGTAGAAGTTCTCATAGAACGAATACTGGATGAACAGCGGGTGCTCGCTTTTGTACGAGCCAGCAAATCGCCTAAGCCGGGAAGTGTTATCCGTTTTGCTAAGAACATATCGGCAACGGTTGTTGATAAACAAGTTGGTCTATTTGAACTGGAATTTATCGCCGGGTTGAATTTACTCGATACACTTGAGCAGTTAGGGGAAATGCCATTGCCTCCCTACATGGAGCGGGAAGTTCGAGATAGTGACAAGGCTCGATATCAAACCGTGTTCGCCGAACATCCGGGTGCAGTAGCGGCACCGACTGCTGGTTTGCATTTTGATGAAAATAGTTTGCAAATCCTAAAACAAAAAGGGATTGATATTGCATACGTTACTCTTCATGTTGGCGCGGGGACATTTCAACCTATGCGTGTGGATAATATTTTTGAACACAAAATGCACAATGAAAGAATTGATGTTCCACAGCAGACGATTGATAAAATATTGGCTGCCAAAGAACGTGGTGGGCGAATCGTAGCGGTAGGGACAACTGTTGTGCGTAGTCTTGAATCTGTGATTCGTGAAACGGGATCGCTTAAACCTTTTTCTGGTGAGACAGATATCTTCATCTACCCTGGTTATGAGTTTAAAGTGGTGGATGCATTAATAACGAATTTTCATTTACCCGAGTCTACGTTAATCATGTTGGTGTCAGCGTTTGCAGGAAAAGAGAATGTGTTTAAAGCTTATCAACATGCGATTGAAAACAAGTATCGGTTCTATAGTTACGGGGATGCAATGTTTATCAGTTAGCTTGAGCAAGCAAGAAATAAGGTAGGAAGTATGAGATTAAAATTGGCTTTAGTTTTGTTGTTTCTAACCACACTATTTCCAGGTTTAGCGTTTGCATCACAAGCCGTTCATGGAAAAAAAATAAAGCCAATATCCCCCGTTCCTGTTAGCCATCAAAAAATTGCTTCAGATATTTCCCAATATTTACAGCAACAAAGCCAATCTACAACGCGAAAAAAAGTTTCCGCTTCTCGAACGCAAGGGCAGAGCAGTACTCGAATCACTAAAAAAGCGCTACATGAAAAAAATGGAACTGTTTCATTAATTCGTGGCAAATTATCGTCAGGTCCAATTGGTGGTAGTTTGAGAGATGTGGTAGAACAAGGTTGGAATCAACTACGACAGATTAAGCCGCTTGCTATCGACAATGAAGACGGTAATTTTCTTTTTCAAAAATTAAAAGAAGATCGTTTGCGAAAAACACACGCCTGGTATCAGCAAGCACGCGATGGCATTCCGCTGTGGGGCAAGCAAGTAGTTTTTCATATGAACGAAAAAAACCAAGTCTATCAGCTGCAAGGCGATTATCTCACTAAAACGTCTGTCAATTCTGTAGAACCGGGAATCTCGCTTGAGCAAGCGTTGGAATATGCGCGAGTTGCCGTCGATGAGAAAAATGCAAAATTAAATTCAGCAGAACTCAACTATTTTGACGATGATGGTGAAGAGCTTAGGCTTGCCTATAAATTTGAATTAATACATGGCTTAGATAAGCGTTGGATCGTTTTTATTGATGCGTGGAATGGCTCTGTTTTACACAAAATTTACAATATTCACAGTGCAGGAAACGTAGTTGCTGCCTCGGGGGAAAATCTTTCCGGTGAAACAGTTAACTTTAATAGCTGGTTTGAAAACGGTACGTATTATCTCATAGATCCAACAACGCCTGCAGATGAAGGGAGTTACGCGCCTTTATCCCGCGGTCCTAATCCATCAGGTGACACATTTATCTATGATGCAAAAGAGAGTGATGGCAGTATTGTTGATTTTGTCAGTAACAGCAGTGTAAATAATGGATGGGATCGTATTGCGGTTAGCGCATTACAAAACACACATCGAGTCTATAATTATTTTCTGGATACATTTTCTCGTAGAAGTATAGATGGAAATGATAAAAACCTGTTTGCAGCGGTTCATTTTGAGAAATCCTATAATAACGCCTTCTGGAATGGTTCGTTTATGGTTTATGGGAATGGCGATGGTCGGATATTTACGCCTTTAGCGAATTGTCTGGACGTTGCCGCTCATGAAATGACGCATGGTGTAATTGAAAACACTGCAAACCTTATCTATCAAAACCAAAGTGGTGCGTTGAATGAATCATTTGCTGATGTATTTGCAATTTTTATGGACCGTGATGATTGGACTATAGGCGAAGATTGCACTGTGATTGCGCCAGGGTTTTTGAGAAGTTTTTCAAATCCTGAATCGGGATTAGATAAACAACCTCGAAAAATGAGTAACTATGTTAACTTGCCTAATACTATCGACGGTGATAATGGTGGTGTGCACATTAATAGTGGCATTCCCAATCATGCTGCCTATCTATTTATAAATCGGTTGATTGATTTAGGTTTTTCAAAAAATGAAGCTTATACACGAGCCGAGCAAATCTATTACCGTGCACTTGATGTATATCTTCATGCATCATCACGATTTGTGGATGCGCGCCGAGCGCTTATTTCAGCAGCTGAGGATCTGTATGGTGATGCTGAAATCAATGCGCTAAACGACGCATGGGATGAAATTGAAGTTTTCGATTTTGGTGAGGAGCCAGCTGCACAAACCCCGAGTAGTGTTAAAGAGGTTGCGGGCAACGATATTATGGTTTACCTCACGCCTGTTGGTGGTTCATTGGATTTGTATGTTCACGTTTATGAAGATGTGACAGCGACCACAGTGGATAATAATAATTATTTTGGCCCAATAAACTCACAGGGGTTTGGCTTCCCAGTCTCTGTCGCAGAAACCAGGCCAGCAGCTATAACAGATGAGATAGGGACGCTCTATTTTTTTGTAAGTCAGCAACTGAATCTCTATTCCTCCGAATTTAATGGTGTACAGTTTGTTGCGCGACAATTAACAGACGATAATAATATATGGAGCATCGCAGTTTCACCTGATGGCCGATATTTCGCCTATACCACCGCATTTCAAGAAGCTGTGATTAATATTATTGATCTGGAAAATGGAACAGAAGAAAGTTATTCCATAGAGCCAACGAGTTATCAAGAGAGTGGCTCAAGCACCACCAATACATTGCTTTACGCGGATTCGCTAAATTTTGATTTTTCCAGTAATAAGATTGTATTTGATGCATTGAACTGTATCTCAACACCAGGGGACTCTTGTTCAACTGGCGGCGGATATCAATATTGGTCAATAGGCATACTAGATGTTGCGTCCAGACGTGTTACCAATCCAATGCCAGATCAAAGCCCAATTATAGATTTGGGTTATCCCACATTTGCGACAAATAATAACTATGTTATTGCAATGGATCACTCAGTGTATGATGAAACAACTTCCTCATTTCATTCAAAGGTGGTGAGTTTTAACTATGAAACTCAAGAGATGCATACATTAGTTGATTTAGGTGTGGCAAGTTCCCAGTTTTTTGGCGTACCTTCATTCTGGGGGAATGATCATTTCATGACAGCCCTGACTAACTCTAGTGGTAATGTGCTTGCTCAAAAAATAGAGATGACCGGCAACTGGGAACGCAAAGGATCAAGTGCAGTGAGCTTAAGTAGCCAGCCGATCAGCTATCCTATTATGCATAGAGCTGCCTATCGCAAACTAACCAGCCTATTGACACTAAGTACTGACGTTTTAAATTTTGGTAATTTGGATGTCGGCGTTAGAAAAACATTAGAGCTCAAGCTTTCAAACAAGGGTGATTTTGATGTTGAATTAATCAATATCTCCATTGAAGATGCAGAGTTCACCCATGATGGAGCCGCTAGTCGAATCCCGGTGGATGGCTCGAAGACAATAAAAATTAATTTTATAGGAAATAATATTGCTGATTACAATAGTGTCATCCGCATTCAAACCGATGGAAGAGGAAATGCTTATAGCATTCCGCTTTTCGCAAAAGTTGGCGGTGTTGGTAGTGCTGTCAGTGCTGGCAGTGCTAGTGGCTGTAGTGCGGGTAGCGGTGGAACGGTTGATTGGACGCTTGTTTTGTTATTGATGTTAGCAGTGACTGGATTGATACGTGGTAAGTTGAATAAGCAATAAATAGCTGACTCGCGTATATTGAGAGCAGTAAGTTTTAGCGCATATTTTGAGTACAAACGTATATTTCAATCCAAAGTAACCACCATTTCAGGTTTCGTCGCTTCTACAGTTTCAAACAACGGCATAGACCTCGGCATGGCCAGGCGAGAACATACTGCTTGAACTTCTTCATAAATTTGCTGTGGTTTGTCGGTGTAGCGTTGTGAAAAGTGGAATGGCACAAGTCGGCCAACTTCGGCGGCCATCGCGATTTCGCCACAGGCGCGCGTGGTTAAATGACCAGTGCGCATCGCTTGCTCGGCATCGGCCTCAACGAAACGGGCTTCGCAGAAAAAGGTGTGCGCGTAGTGAGCCAGGGTCTGCAGATGTTGGCGATTGTCTGGAGTGTCCGCGAGGTCGGTGGCATACACCAGCTTCTTGGTTGGTGCGATCAGCACAAGATCGTCCGCTAATGTTGCAATATCTGTTTCACTACCGTCTGGCAACCGCACCCGTGCCTTCCAATTTTCAGCTAGCAGGTGTTGCTTTAATTCACTCAGCCACGGTCCTGGTTGCAAGCCGCGCATTCGCAGGCGGTCTTTGCGAATGTTGATCTCCTTTGCGGGTTCAAAGGTATAGACTAGTACCGGTGTGTGGTGATCTAGTAGTTGTGCCCTCACGCGGAAGCCAGCTTCTTGCAGTACTATTCCCTCGTCTAGCTCGACTTCCTTTAGAAACTCTCGACCTGCATGCCCAGCTTGTAAGCGAAACCAGTGCAGATGGTTAGTATGTAACTTAGTATGCAACTCTGCGACTTCGAAGCAGGGGCCACGTTCTGCCACACGATCCCAAAGAAAGCCTTGCAGAAAACCTTCGATGTGTCGGGCCAGCCCCGGCGGACCATAGAGCCTGCAGGCTGGGAACTCACCGATACGCGAGCGCAGTAACCATGGGAAACCGCTGATATGGTCCATGTGCGCATGGCTAATGAAGATGTCGGTCACCTGATGGGTAATGCGAGCCGGCAGGCGAGAACCATCACCCAAATCAAAGAGTAGGCTGCGGCGCTGATGGCGCAAGCGTAGGTGCAGAAGGGGATCACCGAAGACACCATTAACCAGGCTAACATCGGCCGACCCGACCCGACCAACGACACGTGGTCCGCCACTTTCCTGCATCGGTATAGTCATGTCAGGGGGCGGCAGGTATTCGAGTCGCTCCGTTACAAATGGTATTGCGGTTTCCAACAGACCATCTATTGAGCGTTGTGCGTCACGCACCAATAGGGTGTCGATCGCCAACGGCACAGCAGATGATCTGATGGTTAATTGCTGGGCTTGAAGTCTCACCACCTCAGCCATAGCTACAGGCTGATTGCATTGCAATAGCGCGACCTGCCTACCCACCCAGGCATTTTTTTCGCCAAGCGGTGGTGGTGTGCCAATAATGTTCAGCCTATCCAGATCGAGAGAGTGCTCTGTAGCTTCACTGACATAGGCATCCCAGCGTTCAGTACGCTGGCGGGCACGGGCACGCTTGCCCGGTCGTCTTGCTTCTGCTGAAGCGTGGACAACAAACACCTCGCTTGCTAAAGCACGCAGTTCATCAAGTAGCGGTGGTGGACGTTCTGCAGCGGTGAGGGCTAACACACCATCCGCATCAGTCGCCTCTAACAAACCTTGCAACAGCTCGCGACCTGCAACACCACGCACTACACCAGGGCCATCGATCAAGAGCACGCCATCGTTTATTAGTTGTGCCAGGCGTCGTACTGCCGTCACCAAAGGCAAACGGAAACGGCCTGCATCAAGACTGCACAAGGCCTCAAAATCCGAAACCTGCCAACTATCCGCCTGCCATCTGCCGAGAGAGACGGCACCTGGAAGACCAAACGCAGGAGAGCCAGGATCGGCGCAGATGCAGAAACACTTTCGACCTGTCGCAAAAAGGAAACGCGCCAGCTGCGCAGCCAGCGTCGATTTACCTACACCCGGTGGACCATATAGCAACAGCCGACGATCATGTTTTATCACGGCATTGGTGATAGCTTCGGCGTTACAGGCTAAAATAGGCATTTCGTAGTTAGCTATATTTTTCACCATTGCATTGATGACAGCCTCCTACTCTCGATCAGGTTTCCTGTATTGTTTTAGTGGATCGCTCCAATCCCGGCGCGGAGTGTCTGTTATCTCAGTACCAAAATCGTCGACTTCACCGATGTCCATGGCACCAGACCAGTTCTCAGGTGCTTCACCAACTTTGATGTTCATATCGTACCAATTACTTAGACTGACTTCTTCCAACTCTCCATCAAAATGCTGAATTTCAACAACACCTTCATCTTCATCGATAGCAACTACATAGAATCTTTGGCCCTTATCCAGATGGTAATACCAATTATTAATGATAGGATCCGCTTCGGTTGGCATGGTTTGTATCCTCCATGGTTAAAATGATATGGGATATATATAATTATGGACCAAGAATCATAAAAGGAAATAATATTTTATCCTAAGATTAAAAATCCATTGGGCGCAAGACTTGTTGCCAGCATCACTTCGTTGATGTCACGGTGCGTTTTCCAGGTGCTGGCGCGTTGATGATTGGGATCACGCCAGAATGATTCGATCTCATTGCGCATGGGCGCAAACTGCTGTGGCGATGGTTTCGGAAATGCGGCCACCAAAAAGCACGCTGGCGAGAAACCACTTGAAATACTCCCGGTCATCATTGCTTGCTAGCGCAATGCTCAGCTCCTCTGAGTAGAGAGGACTCTTTTTGAGTTCTGTAAGGCTAGTCTCCATTAACTAATCATAGTGAAAGTTTGCAATAATGTAACGTAACGACTAAACCAAAGGCATCAATAACAGCTAAACAGGAGAAGCAGCCATGCCCAACATCTTGATCACTGGCAGCAATCGCGGCCTAGGATTGGAGTGGACGCGCCAATATGCGCGATTAGGTTGGCAGGTCTACGCAACTTGTCGTTTTCCCGATGAGGCTGAAGAGCTGCAGCAACTCAAACACGACTACCAGAATATCGACATTCATTGCCTCGATGTGACGAGTCACGACGAGATTGGCGTAGTGGCAGAGACGCTGCAAGATCAGCCCATTGACATTCTGCTAAACAATGCTGGTGTTTACCTGGAAAAATTTAAACACAACACTTTGGGGTATATCGACTACGTTGCGTGGGAGGAAACATTTACTGTTAATTCCCTGGGGGCGGTACGGGTCACCGAGGCATTCTCCAGCCATGTATCGCGCAGCGAAAAACGCCTGGTGGTGGTCATCACCAGCCACATGGGAAGCATCGCCGAAATCGATCATCCAGGCAGTTATGCCTATCGTTCCAGCAAGGCAGCCTTAAACGCGGCAATGAAAGGGATCTCGTTGGAGCTTCAACCGCGTAGTGTAGGCATTTTACTGCTACACCCCGGCTGGGTAAAAACCCGTATGGGCGGACCAGATGCACTACTTAGCACAACAGAAAGTGTAAATGGTATGCGCGCTGTCATCGAGAGTTTTGATCTCCATAAATCGGGGAATTTCTATCGCTTTGATGGAGGTGTGATCCCGTGGTAATACGATAATTGACACTGCTTACTGAGTAAGTTAAAGGTTAAGTAATCCTCTCAACGAATAAGAAGAATGGTCTATGGGAAACTGGAACATCATTGTCACGGCACATGAACACCACTTTGCCCAGGCTTGTAAATTTCTCGAGGCCTTTGGTCAAGTTGCCAAAACGGACTTTTTTAATGTGCTGGATGATACAGGCAAATGATATTAGGCAATATTTGTGATTTTTAGGTTAAACTAAAAGACAATGAATAAAAACATCACCTTTATAATTGGGAATTGAGCGAAACTTGGTCTTGATGCTATGAACACCGAAAATCAACCCCCCAAACAACCTTTATCATGGATAACATTAGCCGTGATGCTAGGTTTTATCGTCTCCTATATGCTGTTCCGGGCTGTACCTACTGAGCCTGTCTATGATGTTCCTTATAGTGAGTTTAAAACTATGATTAGGGAACGGAGAATACAAGAGGTGATATTGCGTGGTGAGAATGTTGAAGGGCGGTTGTTTGTACCGGAGGTTATCGGGCCGCAAGGCGAGCAGGCAACACGATTTCAGAGTCGTATTCCAGCTTTTGGTGATTCAGCACTGTTGCTCGAGATGGAGGAGGCTGAAATTGCGGTGATAGTCGCCCCAGAGCGTGAAGAAAGTCTGTTTCAACAGTTACTTATAGCGACTCTGCCTTGGTTACTTTTTTTCGGTTTTTTTATTTGGATTATGGCGCGCACAGCTCGCAACATGGGGCGTTTTGGCGGACCTAATGAACTCGGTGGTTTTCTCAACCCCCCAGTTAAAGAGGCCGAGGTGCCCGAGGTGACTTTTGCTGATGTCGCCGGCCAGGAAAATGCCAAGCGAGAGATTACTGAGCTTGTTGAATACCTAAGAAATCCGGAGAAATTTCTTAAGCTCGGTGCAGAAATACCACGTGGTGTGCTGTTAATGGGAGCGCCGGGTACGGGAAAAACATTGCTGGCTAAGGCACTGGCCGGCGAAGCTGGCGTGCCGTTTTTTTCCATTTCTGGCTCAGAGTTTATCGAAGTTTTTGTTGGTGTTGGTGCTTCTCGTGTACGTCATTTATTCGAGGCAGCTAAAAAGAACTCCCCCAGTATCATCTTTATCGATGAGCTGGATAGTATCGGCCGTACCCGCGGTACTGGGCTGGGTGGTGGTCATGATGAACGCGAGCAAACCCTTAATCAAATCCTGGCTGAGATGGATGGTTTTAGCGGACGTGAAGCGGTGCTGTTGTTAGCTGCGACGAATCGTCCCGATGTGCTCGACCCAGCTCTGTTACGACCTGGCCGCTTTGACCGTCATGTGATGTTGGACTTACCTGACCTGAAAGATCGTATCGCAATCTTAAGAGTGCATTCGCGCAAGACACCGCTAGCTCCAGAGGTCGATATGGACAAAATTGCCCGCGGTACACCAGGTTTTTCTGGCGCGGACCTCAAGAATCTGATCAATGAAGCTGCTATCTTGGCGGCTCGTGAGGATGAGCAACAGATCACCATGGCTGACTTTGATGAAGCACGCGATAAAGTACTCATGGGTACAGCGCGCACCCTGACAATCGAACCCGATGAACGCCATCGCTTAGCTGTACATGAGGCTGGCCATACCCTGGTGGCTTATTTTGCTCCTAATGCGGATACGCTCTACAAGGTAACCATTGTCCCACGTGGCCACGCACTGGGGGGTACCCAGCAACTGCCAGAACATGAACGCCACACCATGCCCGAAGAGTATCTGCAGGACCGCCTTGCCGTGATCTTTGGCGGCCGCGCTGCTGAAAAAGAGCTGCTCGGCACCTTAAGTTCCGGCGCTGATGATGATATTCACCAGGCCACTACTATGGCCCGCGCCATGGTCTCCCGTTGGGGTATGTCTGAAGAGGTGGGACCAGTTGATTTGCGCGAGAGTGAGAACCATCCTTTTCTAGGCCGCGAGATCGCCCAACCCCGTCATTACAGTGAGCACTCGGCCGAGACGGTGGATGACGCGGTAAGAGATTTGTTGATTAAGGCCGAGCAACGTGCCAGCAACATCATCACACAACATCGAGAAAAGCTGGATATATTAATCGCGCTGCTCGAAAAAGAAGAAACCCTCTACCGTGAGCAGATCGAAGAGTGTTTGGGAGCCGGGTAGAATTAAGATGAATTGGCTGGCTAATGTAAAAAATACTGCCTCCTCAATGAATGCACCGCTTAGCTGGTAACAACCAAAAGTTGATAAATATACTAAGGTAAATAGATAAATAAAATTGTTCAATAAGAATGATTTTGATGAATCGTGCCTCATAAATTTTCTCGCAATTAATCATTTTTAAAGAGCGTAGCGTATCGATTATGTATCAATATTATTCCCTATGAATTTTGTCATGATTGGCTCAATATAATTATATGTTAATTTGAATTATTTAAATCTCATACTGAACTACAGAGAATTCGCGACAATTACAAAAAAATATCTTTATTGAGAATAAAAAAAGCATCTATTGCGGAATCACCTCCAATATTACTTTTCAAACAGCAAGCGTTATGTTTTTGGCAAATAATAAAAACTCTTTTTCTAAACCTGGATTCTTTGTCTTAATCAAGCTATCTTTTAGATATATCGTGAATCAAATCATTTATATAGCACAATGAAAATAGACAAAGGATTGTGGATATTAAAGCTTGCTATTATCACGCTCATTCTATCGAGCATGTGCTTGCCAGCTGTATTTGCCAATGATTTAAAATATAAAAATCGCGGTGATCGTTACGAGGGGATTCGCTCCTTACCTGTTGGAGGGACGGACATTGAACTGATTTCTGCACTTGTTGATTATCGTGAAAAATCTGCACATTTATTAGGCCAGCTCAAGGTTCAATTTTACCTACCCCATTCGACGTCTGTTTTTTTAACGGTACGGGAATTAGACTATCGGCATTATTATTGGCTGGACAAAGTACAGCCTCCAAAGCCTTGGCAAAGCGGTTTTAATAATCGTTTTAGCTGGCCAACAAAAGATGTTTTACAACAGCTGGATGATATTAAGATATCTGATTTGGGCGTAATAGCACGCTTGCAACATTCGGTTGGCAGAAAACAAGAAGAAGTGGCTCCTGTTATTTTATATCATTCTATATTACCAAAGCAGGTAAACGGCTATGTATTTACATTTCGGCTTGGCAATGATGCACGTTTAATCTGCCAGATTTATGAAAAAAATGCGGATTCACCAATCGTGGAAAAATTTTTTCCTCGAGTGCGTGCTGGCAGGCCGTTTCCATTTTCCTGGGATAGTACTAATGCCGCAGACGGAATTTATAAATTAGTTATAAATGGATATTTTCGGGGAACGATGGACGAGTTTAGCCAGATTGTCCATTTTTATCATCGAAAATCGGTGGAGCCATAAATGCAAGCACACAACAGGAAGCTTTATGCACCCCTGTTATTTTTCGTCGCTATCACAACTGTGACTGCAATAGTCACTATTACATCAATGTACTGGTATGTTCCTACGCGAATGCAATTGGATCTTCTGGTGGATCGTTTTGTTTTTACGTTTGATAAGCCCAATTCCACAGCCATTTTAAACAGAGTGCCTTTTGAATCCATTAGCATTGAAAAAATTTCGCAAGTCGAAATGTCACCTGAGACAATGGAATTGGCCGATCCTGCTCAATATGATTTGAAGGAAGATCGCTATCCCGAAGCGAGCTGGGTGCCACTTTCATTAAAAGAAAGCGTGTCCATCATTGAAAAACAACACTTACCCTCCTCGGTAATCACTTTTGATACAGACATCGTTGGGCAGAGTTTTACTGCAATGATAAATCAATTATACGCTGTGCAAGGTGCAGAAGTGACTCTTGATCTTCGTGCTGATGCAGTAAACCATCTCACACTTAGTATTTATCGGCAAAAGTCACTGGCTGAATTATCTTTCCTGGCACCGTTTTATGTAACTACAGAGTATTCGCAACTTAGAGGTATTGAACATATCCCATTCGAAGCGGATTCATTAACCTACCGGGTTCATCTTTCTGAGCAAAATCGATTTGTAAATATTGAAAGTCAAGCTAATGCATTTGTCATGGTGATGACTATACCGACTGAAAAACTAACTGATAGTTTTACTGACGGAAATTTGCTAATTTCCGAAATCGATTTTTCTCGTCTGGACTATCAAGGACAACGTAGGTCAAGTTTGATAGGTAATGGAGAGATTCGCTATCCGGATTATCCACATATAGATAATCGATCATTTGATGGCTTTGTTCTTCTCGACCAATTGCAAAAATTCAACATCAAGCAGATTTCATTGAGTCAAGTACCTAAAGGCATACATCTACAACTTGATGGCATAGTGGGTAAAGCTTATACAGGTTCAGCAGAGTTTCCGGAAAACCAACTTCTCAGTGTTTTTGACAGAATTTGGGAGCATTCAAAATTAATTGCACTCTTTGTAATTATTGGATTTGTAATTCAAACAGTGATTAAAACCTATCGCTTATACAAGGAACTTCATCAATGAAGTGTTTTAAATGGCTTATAATGATTCTAGTACTGATGACAATTATGACTTACACAATCGCTTTATCTGCACAGCCAGTAGATTATTTAAAAAAGGGCGTAGTAAAAGTAAGAGATACCAAAAGAGATATTACTGGGACAGGATTTATTGTTAAGCTCACTGAAGATTCAGCATATATCGTTACATCCACTCATGTTGTATGGGATGGATTTACGGTCAGCCCGGTAGAAATAGAGTTCTCATCAAAACGTGGCAAGTTGGTTGACGCGACACTTTATCGTTTTGAAGAAAACAAGGATGGATTAGCTGTTTTTGTCGTGGATAAAAATGATGTGCCCAAAGATATTAACCCGCTTATATTAAGCACTATGATGGATCAGCTTAAAGAAGGTGAAGAGCTGACGCTCATTGGCTTTCCACGAGGTGCACCCCCATGGGCAATTGTCGAGGGTAAGTACGTGGGCAGGGAAGGGAAATTTTTGACATTTACCGGGCCTGTGGAAAGTGGCAATTCAGGTGGCCCCTTGCTTAAGCATGGTCTGATTTATGGCATGATCACTGAAACCGCTGAGACATTTAGTCATGCACTATCCGCGGTGATCGTACGCGATATTCTGGAGGGATGGGAAATTGATGTTGAAGATGTCGTTGCTTTGAATAACTTGGCAGAGCAAGCATATCGTGAAGATAGAGTTACTGAAGCGCTTAGACTATGGAAAAATATCTTATCTAAAATACCTGGGAATGCGCAAGCAAATAATGGCTTGGCACTGATTGCACAGCGATATATCGATAAAGCTAACAAATACCTACAAATTCAAGAATGCAGAAATGCAGAAAAAAATTTGCGACTCGCTACAGAGGCCAAACCAGATTATCCCGAAATTGTAGCTCTGCTTAATCGTTTCGAATTAACGTGTAAACAGACTAGGAATTATTCCGTGGAATTGGGTGTCCATTATATAATGGTAGAGGATAAAGAACCGAATGATCTGCAAGAAAGCTCTGATGGGAATTTCTTGCCTAGTCTTTTATTCAGTATGGACACTCGTAAATGGTATTTAGAGGCTGGTATAATACGCGGCACAATTAGTTTTGCCGAGTTTGGAGGCGAGAACAATGATGATGAATGGTACGATAGAACACAAATAGATTTATTGGCAGGATATTATGTTCGATCGAACATTGCGATATTTCTGGGTTATGAATATCTATCTTTGGATGGATCGTTGAAATCCGACAGTAACTCGGGTCCGTTAATGGGGGTATTAGGCTACCACACAATCAGTAAAACTGGATTGAAATTTCATTGGAAATTATCGACCATGGGGCCCTTTGATACATCAGAAGACGGTACTATTGGTCTTCATGCTTCTGCAAGCGTAAAAGGTTTATTGCGAGCAATGCCTATTGGTTATTCAGTTGGAGCATTTTATCAAAAATATGATTCCACCAGAGGTGATGTTGATGTCTTAGTGGGATTAGCATTTGGACTTTATTATTCCTATTAAAAAAATCTCAAACTTGTTCGTTGCGCTGAAGAGTGGATTTTAAGGGCCTCGATTTCAAGTAGAACAGCAATCTCATTAAAAATCACAGCGATGTCGGTATTGTGGATGGGCATGGTTTAATCTATATCTATGTACGGCACGATAATCAAGTGAATCAGTCACTATAAGAGCTATACTTATCTTTAATAATAGCTTGAACTGGGAGCAAAGTATTTATGTTTCATCGTCGATGGCTGTTTATGATGTTCACCTTTTGTGCTGGCTTGCTGATTACGCCGAGTAGCTACGCATTCCGTTGTGATGGCGACTTGGTGACCAAGGGGGATTCAAAAATCTCGGTGCTCAAAAAATGTGGCAAACCTACCTGGGTTGATCGTTGGGTTGAGGAAATTATTGACCTACCTGACACCGATTTCGAACACCGCATCACCCGTATTAATGAACGTTGGATCTACAACCTTGGTCCTCAACAATTCCTGCGTTTTATCACGTTTAAGGACAGTGAAGTCATTAGTATCGAAACTGGTGGTCGTGGTTTTACGGTGGTACCTGGTATGCATCGCTGCGATTTCGAGACTTTCACACTAGGAACAACCTCGGTCGAGATAGCCGCCGAATGCGGCGAGCCTGACTGGAAGGAGCAGCGCTACGAAACTATGACACAGAAAATCGCCGGTGGCCGCCAGCAGATATCCGTCACCATTGATGAATGGACTTTCAATTTTGGCCCAACCAGCTTTATGCGTATTCTGACTTTTCGTAATGGCAATTTGATTAATATTAGAACCGGAGAGAAGGGTTTTCGTTAAACCTAGAAAAAACTTGTCGCATATTTGAGGAATTTACAATGAAAGAATGGAACGTCGTTGTGACAGTACATGAACACGCACATTGTTACGCACAGGCCTGCCGCTTTCTCAAGACCTTTGGCGAGCTCGCCAGGACAGATTTTTTTAATGTACTAACGCTAAAGGTAGCAGATGCCGAACAGTTCCTGCAACAACTGCATCAACAGTTCGATGAGGAACCTCAGTTGTTTGAATGTATTGCTCGGATATTGCCCGTTAGCCACACGTTTATCTATAAAACACCTGAAGAATTTGAAGTAAAGGCTGAGGCACTAATTTCGCCATGGGAAGTTAAGCTTGCTGGTACACGTTTTCACGTCCGTATGCACCGCCGTGGTTTTAAGGGTCGCCTGACCAGCCAGCAAGAAGAAAAAAATATCGCTGACATTCTGATGTGTTTGTTAGCGGAGCGTGGCGAGACGGCTAGCGTTGATTTCGATGATCCCGATTTTGTTGTCGTCGTTGAGACTATTGGTCAGCAGGCTGGTGTGTCTATATGGTCGCGCGAAGAGTTACTGCGTTACCCCTTGGTCAAGTTAGACTGAGCTTACATAAGACACCGGATATGAAGCCACAAGATATGTTAATTATCGACGGCTCCATGGGTGAGGGCGGCGGTCAGATCCTGCGTTCAGCACTGGCTCTTTCATTGTGCCTGGGGCAGTCATTCCGTATTTTTAATATTCGTGCAGCCAGAAAAAAACCAGGGCTGAGGGCGCAACATCTGGTCGCAGTCAATGCCGCCGCCGCTATTGGTGAAGCTGATGTACACGGTGCAATACAAGGCTCACAGCAATTGGAATTTGTTCCTCACGGCATCAAACCAGGAGAGTATTGTTTTGATATTGGTACTGCTGGTAGCACTACTCTGGTTCTACAGACGATATTACTAGCGCTGCTGACAGCTGATGCACCTTCACATATCACCTTGCAAGGTGGTACTCATAATCCTCTCGCACCTCCCTTTGATTTTTTTGAACAAGCCTTCGTGCCACTGATTAATTGTATGGGGCCAACGTTAAAAACGCGACTGAAACGCCCTGGTTTTTTTCCCGTCGGTGGTGGCCTTGTCGAAGTGACAATTGAACCTGTGTCCGCTTTATTGCCATTGTATTTGCTGGAGCGTGGCGTGTTACTATCCCAATGTGCCTGGGCGATGGTTTCCCATTTGCCGGAACATATCGCAGAGCGTGAGCTGAATGTGATCGGTCAGCAACTTGGCCTGCCGACGAGTGCCCTGGAAGTACGGCAGGCCAATGCTAAGGGGCCAGGTAATGCTGTCACGATTTTGATTGAAAGCGAACACGTGACTGAAGTGTTTGTTGGCATTGGTGAACGCGGTATCAGAGCAGAGGCAGTGGCCGAAGGCGTGGTCACAGCAGTGCGTCGTTATCTTGCTGCCGGGGTGCCTGTCGGAGAATATCTAGCGGATCAGTTACTATTACCGCTGGCTCTGGCCGGTGGCGACGGTTTTATCACCCTGCGCCCGACTCAGCACACCACAACGAACATAGACGTATTGGAAAAATTCATGGGCAAACGGCTGGTTTGTGAAGAGTTGGGGCATGATCGCTGGAGGATCAGTTGCTGAAGTGCCGTAGCCTAGTGTTAATGTAAATAGTATAGGGAATCCTTTTTATCAATATTTTCGGATTGCCACAGGCTGTAATACAAGTAAACTTGTAGTAGCCTCGATAACGTACTATATTTTTTTTGGAACCGATTTACCTTTTTACGAACGACATCATGGAAAAATCGGTCTACCTGAGTTAGGGTATATTTCTACAAGTTGTGATGGCATCAGTGTGAGGTGCTGGTCTTGCGATGGAATACCAAGTCACTTAAGCCACAGTATATTCCTATCGCACGCCGAGATAGGTTGTACGTATTTCTACGAGTTCCTTTTCCCGAATAATTGTGAATTAATAACTTATAGATTGGTCGGAATATTTATAATATGGAATTCTAATACACAGATATATTGCTTAGATCATGCCAAGGGAATACCTGAATGACTCATTGGGAACATTATCCACATGACGCTGATATGGGTGTTAGAGGATATGGTGAAACAAAAGCGCAAGCATTTGAACAGGCATTGCTCGCACTGTCAGCGATCATTATTAATCCTGATAAGTTGCACGCAGAAAAAAAGATTAGCATACATTGCTCAGCAGAAGATGATGAACTGCTGTTCGCTGATTGGCTGAACAGTATTATCTATCACATGGCAACAGATGACTTATTTTTCTGCCGCGCTAAAGTCAACATAGATAACGGACAATTAAATGCTGAGTTATGGGGTGAGCCCATTGATGTTAAACGTCATCAACCGACAGTTGAAGTGAAAGGAGCAACTTATACAACCTTGAAAGTTGTTGAGTATAAACCGGGAGAATGGCTGGCACAAACTGTTGTGGATGTTTAATTGTCTTAGCCCGGATATTTCATGAATTTACGAGTTTATTGCGTAGCAATTAGATTTTACAAATGATTTTATGATTGAGGGCCGGACTGGTGCGTCCGGTCGATTGAAGAAAATTATTTTTAGAATTTAAAGTGCAAGAGAGAAAGCGTAAGATTTGTGAATTATTCGGGTTAGTCTTTAACTCACAGGAATTTAACATAAATGGACATTAATTTATTAACGCAGGATTCGGAAACCAGTTGGCGCATTAAAGCTACCGGAAAAATGCGTGTGCCTGCTATTATCTATGCCGATCGTGGTCTGATCGAAGAAATGGATGACAAGGTGCGCGAACAGATCACCAATGTGGCCACTTTACCGGGTATTGTTAAAGCCGCCTATGCTATGCCGGATGCGCATTGGGGTTATGGTTTCCCCATCGGTGGTGTTGCGGCATTTGATGCAGAAGAGGGCGGTGTGGTTTCTGCTGGCGGTGTGGGTTTTGATATTTCCTGTGGTGTACGTGCATTAAAAACCGGATTGAAAAAATCCGATGTGGAAGCTGTAAAAAAACAGCTGGCTGATATTTTATTTCTTGAAATTCCAGCCGGTGTGGGTAGCACAGGTACGATTAATTTAACAACCCAGCAAATGGATAGAATGTTACTAGGTGGTGCTCAGTGGGCAGTGAAACAAGGGTTTGGTGAAACACAGGATTTGCAACGCATCGAAGAACAAGGTTGTATGTCGGGTGCTGCTCCATCAGAGGTTTCGGAGCGTGCCAAGAAACGGCAAAAGCGTGAAATGGGTACGCTGGGTTCCGGTAATCATTATCTGGAAGTGCAATATGTGGCTGAAGTTTACAATGAGAAAATAGCCAGCGCTTATGGCTTGAGAGAAGGAGATGTCATTGTTAGCATTCATTGTGGTTCACGCGGGCTTGGTCATCAAATCGGTACTGAATTTTTAAAATCCATGGTCATGGCGGCAGCCCAATATGACATACAATTACCTGATCGTGAACTGGCCTGTGCGCCGATCAAATCCTCATTGGGGCAATCCTATCTCGGCGCCATGCGTGCTGCTATCAATTGCGCACTGGCAAACCGGCAAATACTGACACATCTGACAAGAAAATCATTTTCCCGTGTATTACCGGAAGCCTATTTATCATTGTTATATGATGTATCGCATAATACCTGTAAAGTCGAAGAGCATATTGTCGATGGGGAAAAAAGGCATTTATATGTTCACCGTAAAGGTGCGACCCGCGCATTTTCCAGTGGTAATACCGCTATACCTGAAGATCTACGAGCATATGGTCAACCGGTTTTAATCGGTGGTTCTATGGGAACCTGTTCTTATGTGCTGGCAGGTGCGAATGAAAACGAAACACGAGCTTATTCATCCGCTTGTCATGGTGCCGGTCGCGCCATGAGTCGGCATCAGGCAAAACGTCAATGGCGTGGTAAAAACCTGATTGAAGAGTTGGCCGGCAGAGGTATCGAAATTCGCAGCCCAAGTTTGCGGGGTGTTGCAGAAGAAGCGCCAGGTGCTTATAAAAATGTCAGTGCGGTAGTTAATGCTGGTGAAGTTGCCGGACTCGCAAATAAAGTCGCAAAGCTAGTGCCGATGATTTGTGTCAAGGGTTAACCATCTGGAAAAATATTCCCGGTGGTATTTTGCCGAAAAATATCGAGTTAGGGAGGAATGCACTAAACAAGACCTGACACAGGTGGTTTTGCTCATCGATGGCAATTTTAACCGGCATTAAAACAACCCCAATTCATATTTTGCCACTTCAGACATGCGATCCTGATTCCAGGGTGGATCCCATACAAGATCAACGATAACATCCTCAACTCCCGCCACCATACGTACGTGGTCAGCCACAATTTCAGGAAAACTTTGAGCTACTGGACAACCCGGTGCGGTCAAGGTCATTCGAATAGTGACACGGCTATTTTGGTCAATATCAATACCATAAATCAAGCCCAAATCGTATATATTCACCGGGATTTCTGGATCATAGACTTGTTTTAGCGCATTGATTATTTCAGTGACTAGTTCATTTTGCTGTAGAGCTTCATCTGAATTTTTGTTACTAAATATTTTATCTAACACAGGTAGCTCCTTACTCAGTTGTAACGATAATATCAGTCTGTTGCAGGGCGGCCTTTAAGGTATGCCAGGCCAGTGTGGCACATTTTACTCGCATGGGAAAAGCGCGCACCCCCTGCAAGATTTTGAGTTTGCCTACGTTTAGATCATTAGTTGAAGATTGCTCTGTCGTTAACAGTTTGTGTATTTGTTCAAACAATTTCCCTGCCTCTTCAACAGATTTTCCTTTAAGCGCTTCGGTCATTAACGATGCAGACGCAGTAGATATGGCGCAGCCATGACCGTCAAAACCAATGTCCTCAATCACGCCATGCTTAACGGCCAAGTAGAGAGCCAACTCATCCCCACATATCGGGTTATAACCGTGAGCTTCACGATTGGTATCAGTAGGTTTATGTTTATAATTATGAGGATTACGATTGTGATCAAGAATTGTCTCTTCATAAAGGTCGCGAAGCATATCGTTCATGTCAATAAATCCTTCGCTTTCTCTATGCCTCTCACCAGTCGATCAATCTCCTCAGTGGTGTTGTACAAGGCGAACGAAGCTCGAGTTGTCGCCATAACTCCCATGGATTTGATGAGGGGCATGGCACAATGATGGCCAGCACGTACTGCTATGCCTTGTTGATCTAACACCGTGGCAATATCATGCGGGTGAATATCCTCCATAACAAATGAAATGATACTGGCCTTAGCATTCGCTTGGCCAGTAATGTGCAATCCCTTGATTTCTCCTAGTGCTTCACTC